>JBMQEM010000093.1:0-24402 GCA_049363815.1 Bacteroidota bacterium | reverse complement strand
TTAATCAGAAAGCATCGAAATTATATTTCCGAAATTTCCGAGATCGGGTTTAAACTTAGTTTTTCCTAGAGAAAAATATACTTAAATTAAAAAAATAAAAAAAGCAAATCCTTCAAAAAAAGAAATTTCATTTTTAATCGAAAAATGCAAATCATTGATTTTTCTCTATAAAATCCGCATTAATTCGTATTTATGTGAATAAACTGTGAATCAATTATAGATTTTTTATAAATTAACTTAAGTGGATTTTCGAAAACAAAAGTAAATCCAGAAAAAAAAGTAAGAAAAGTAAAAAGAAAATTACGAAATTTACTGAGATCATGGAAATTTTAATGTAAGCTTAAATCACTAAAAGCATGAGATTGCAGCCCCATAATGGGTCAGCTATTTGGATAAGAAATAATTGGAGATTTTAAACTTTAAAGAAAAGGAATAAAAAGTATATAAGGTTAGGTAATACCTCAACCAGAACACCTTGAAAGACGCAGTTATAGAAATTGAAGGAGCTGCAATTCGAACCAATGATAGCCCTAATGCTATGATACATTTCTGAAGTATTAATTATTTAGTTATTTTTATGTAAAAATTTCTATATGGAGATTCCTAGTTTTAGTAAGATTTCGTCTTTTGATTATGTAAACCAACAGATAGTTTCAATTCAGAATGAAATAGAAGGTCAATCCAAGGAATATATTTTACAAGTGGACCAAAATGATTACTTGAAATATATTTATGATAAATATGAATTGGAGCCGATAACAATTAATTTTGATTCAGAATCATTTAATGCACCATATAAATCAGAAAAAGTAATAGAAGATAGGCACTATGGAGAGAAATTTAAGATTCCAACATATACCTTTACTATAACATACAACTTTTCTGGCTCCTCTGATATATTTTATATTAGACCATCTCATTGGACTTTGACTTCATATAATATAGTAATAAATGAGAGGGAAAATAAGGTGTCATTTTCTTTTACCATTACTAAGCAAGATGCTGAACTTTTTAAAAACACTAAAGAAGAATGCAAGCGCAGTGCATTTACAAATTTAGCTAATGCAAATAAGGAAGCGATAGCTTGGAATAATCAAATTTTGTCAATCGCAACATCATGTTTTAATAATCTAAAAGCTAAACTTGAAAATGAAAATAGCTTTTATGCTTCAATAAATTTGAAAGTAGATTCAAATAAGAATAATGTATTTGCTGCGCAAACTGTTACTAAGAAAATCATTCCTCAACCTACTGTCGGGAAAAAGAGTGAGTTTTCCTCTGAGCCAACAATGGCTAAAGAAACATATATTGATGTTATTCATACAATATATAATTCTGGTAAAAATATGGAAAAAAAACCGTCTTTATATAAAGATAAAGACGAAGAATCATTAAGAGACCAGTTTCTTTTTGTGTTAGAAAGCAGATATAATGGAACTACCGCATCCGGCGAAGCCTTTAATAAAGATGGTAAGACCGACATTATGCTGAAGTATGCAAAAGATGGCTCTAATTTATTTATAGCAGAATGCAAAATTTGGAAAGGAGCGGTTGAATTTCATAAAGCCATTTCTCAGTTATTCGATAGATATTTAACCTGGAGAGATTCTAAAGTATCCGTGATTTTTTTTGTTCAAAACACCGACTTCAGTTCAGTATTAAAAACAATAAAACTGGAAGCTAAAAAGCATCAAAATTATGTAAAGGAAAATGGTTCACATGGTGAGTCATCTTTTAGTTACATTTTTAATTTACCACAGGATAAAGATAAGGAAGTGTATGTGGAAATTATGGCTTTTCATTACTATCAATAATATAAATTATGGCAAAATTAGTTGATGAAGTTGCTAGGGAGAAGGCAGTAAGACGATATGGGTTGCCAAACGATTTGCACATTCCTATTGGTGCCAGAGATGAGAATGCAATTTCCAATTATATTGGAGAAATTACTCAAGTTTTATCAAAAAGGGGCACTCCCAAAGCCTATTTAGTCGAGAACTCCGAATTACCTATTATAAATGAAAAACTTGAAATTTGGAAACTCGAAGCATCAAGCATATTGCATGCGCCTAAACAAGTTTGGGTCGATGTAAATTATTCCTGTTACAGAAAAGCTTATCAAAGGGCTTTTCCGGAAGAAGATATAGCCTTTTCTGTAATTGACCATATAATTAATAGAAGAGTTGCCCGGCTGTCTAATTTTAAATTTATACGAATAATACCTATTACAAAGGGAGTAAACAGTAATAGCGGCACAATTACAGAACGATATGGATTCGATTATCATAGTTCACCTGAAAAGCAAGCTTTGAACAAAAAAGATACATCACAAATACAATATGCAGATTTTGCTGATATTGTAAAAATGCTTAACATTCCAACAGGAGGAAAATTTCAAGAAGGAGTAAATGAAGCTCAAAAATATTTACGCGAATTTTAAAGAAAAGAAATATGAACGGTACTATTAAATCACTCAAAGAGCGAGGTCACGGTTTTATAAAAATCGAGAGCGAGTCTAAAGAAATATTTTTTCATATGAATGGCTTAGTCGGAGTCTCTTTTGAGGAATTAAGAGAAGGGGACGCAGTAACTTTTGATATGAGTGATGGTCAAAAAGGACCAGTTGCGATTAATGTCAAAAGGGCGTGAGAATTGCAATTGATAAGCATTTAAATATTTTATTCTTTTACTATATATAGTTCATATATTTAAACGAAGTGTGGTTAGGACAATCTAGGGTGTTCTGGTTATGGTATTACTTAAGGTTAACGAAATAGAAAAATCTATTTTTTATATAATACTTTCCTGACGAGGAATTATAAATTGAGTTTATTCTCTATCGGAGCATAGAAGTTTTTTGTAATGATAGACGCAATAAATACTAACTACAATACATGTTAATGTTATTAATCCAAGAATGATTTGTCCCGAATAATCAGGAGATTTCGGTTCAGGAAAGCTTGATTCAAGTGGGTTAAATGATCTCATTTTCTTACCCTTAATAAAAGTTTCTTTTCTATATGGATTTTGCCTGCTTCAATTTGATTTGTCCAAGCATATAGGCAGATAGCAAAATAGTGGATTCCTTTTCTTGAGACAATAATTTCAGTAAAGATCTCAGAACGGAAATCGGAATTTTTCAATAACTCTTTCGATATGCCATCGTTCTTTTGTGAAAGTTCATAGAAGTTTTCCAAAATACTTTCATTTACCTTAATTGGGTTAACGACTAGATTTAACTTATTGTTTCTGTTACGAGCTAGATTATTATTATGGATTTCTTTGCACTTCGGATGATATACTTGGTTTAAACGGCCAATAAACTCCTTGCCGCACTCAAGACAAAGATGTTTAAATCCTAAACCGGAAACATATTCTAAGTTTTTAGTTTTATTTTCCATTGATCTCTAATTTGATTTCGCTTTGGGTTTTCACTCTTTTAGTTTTAATCCAATCTTCAATATCAGACAGATCAAACAAAAGGCGTCTTCCAACTTTAGAATAGGGGATGAGGCGTTGACTTACCCAATTATAAACAGTTGCTTTAGAAAATCCGAAAAGTTCACATAACTCCTTTATGCCAATTCGTTTTCTTTCTGAGCTAAGATGAGTATTTTTATCCTGTGCAACTGATCTTTGCCATTGAACAAAAAGAACTTTAAGATCCTTTACTGTAAGGTCAATTATTCGGTCATTGTCGGAATACATTCTTTGAATATTTAGACAAACTTATAGTGAAAAGCGTTGTTATGAAAGGTCCCTAATTTTTAGGTACCCATTTTTCTGGAATTGATTCAAATCCTTCAAGAGGATTCTTACATGGCTTCATGTTTTTCGCAAGAATTTCATGAGCATAACTTTTTGTAATTGGAAGAATTTTTCCGGATGAGTTGTATTGAAAAAAATTGCAAACCCAGTTTTCGATTTGAATATAAGAATAGTTTAAAATTTTACTCTTTTTAAGCTTCTTGAACACATCCAATAATTGAATAGCATCTCCATTGAATGTTATTTTACCTGAAATTGGTTCACCTGAAAATAATTCATTTATATTTATTAAATCTTCTTTTGAAAAATGTGAACTTAATAGATTTACGATTTCAGTTAAATGCTGTGAATTAAGCTTTACAATCGTTGATGGATCTCGAAATACTACGAAAGGTCGCTGTTCATCAATCCAATGTGAAATTTGAGCTAAAGCCAATGAAGAATCGATAGCAAAATTTAGTATAGACCGATAGACATTGTACTCAATAAGACTAATAAAATCTTTTTGTTCAGGAGCATAATAATTTCCTTCGAAATTTTTTAATTGATAATTGAGAAACTGTTTTATTTTATAGGGATCATACATAACTAAAGTTCTAGCTAAAAAAATATTATAGAAATTATGAGTAGATGGAATTATTAAAGGGTGATTTGATCTACGATGAGCTTGCCAATCTAAGTTTTGATCATTGGAAAAAAAGTTTAGATGACGAATAAATCCTTTTTCAAAGCGGTCAATATTTTCATTTTCGGAAGAGGAAAGGTTAGGATTACTTTTAAATTTAGAAATAGCACTAAAAATTTTAATCGCATCTAAATCGTACACATGGCATTCTACTTTTGTTAATTTTCTTTCGGACATTCCAGTATTGTTTTATTAGTTGAATGTCACTAGAGTTCGTGAAAAAGGCAATGAGGAAAATGGAATAATGATAAAGAGTTATGCACAGGTATTAAGTTAAGGTAAAAGAATAGTGTGCAAAAAGTGTGCAAAAAAATTTGACACTCTCTTGAAAAATTGTCTATCTATTTGAAAATGAAGTGATCCCGGCGGGAATCGAACCCACAACCTACTGCTTAGAAGGCAGTTGCTCTATCCAATTGAGCTACGAGATCTGAAGGTTAGTGTGAGTGTGGAGTTTGAGTGTGATGGTAGCCTTTATTTAACAGGACTGAAAACTGAAACTGACACTTACTCTGACACTCAATAAGTCGGGGTGGCAGGATTCGAACCTGCGACCTCATGGTCCCAAACCATGCGCGATAACCGGACTACGCTACACCCCGAAACTAATTTTTTACTCCCTTGCAATCTCTGAACTGAAGCGCGGTGAGGGAGGGATTCGAACCCTCGGTACCGTTTCCAGTACGACAGTTTAGCAAACTGTTCCTTTCGGCCACTCAGGCACCTCACCGTAATGCAAGGGCGGCAAAGATAGAATATTGTCCTTTTTCTGCAAATAAAAACCGCTTATTTAAGTACGTTTGTTTCAGTTATATACGGATTATTTTTCTAGTTCTCCTTTGGTAAGGGGCTTTAAAACGGCTTTTTTGAGTTTTTTTTAATTGGAGCTGAAGACCTGTTTAGGGATTAATAATTTCCCGTTCAGATACGTACAAGGTTAATATATAACGAAATGCTTATACAGAAATGCAAATAAGCTGAATTGATAATCTGCGCAAAATCTGCGGAATCTGCGAGATCTGCGGGAGAATTATTAAGCGCAATTTTTTTCCCGCAGATCTCGCAGATTCCGCAGATTTTGCGCAGATAAGAGAGTAATATCAATCAAAGCAATATAATTCCATTATCTCATCGTGAATTTGTCTCTGCATTTATTATTTCGATCTTAAAAATAAAACCCGATCTTATAATTCGTCACATTATTCCTTTCATCCGTAACCGTCAGTTCAACCTGATGCTCTTTGTTCTCCATTAATGGCGATACATCACATTGCAACATTCCTGTCTTTCTGTCGAATTCAAATAACATCCACTTGCCATCCACTTTACCTGAATAGGATTTGATCCTTGATAGATCATCTTTCGCAATGAACTGGATGACGGCGCCGCGATAGGAATTCATATCTGCAGGAACGTAATCTTTTACGACAACAGGTGGAGTAGTGTCGAGTACCACCGTATAGTCACCGAAAACAGGTACTTGCGCTGAAACAAATTTATTGTTCCAGTTACCACCACGTGATTTTAAGGTTCCATCTCTCTGGATCTCTGCAATAACTGCCTTCGGCTTCAGTGAATCTGCCAGATCTATTTCCGGTTTTATTCCTACTGTAACAGGTACATTCAGGGCTTCATACCAGTTGCCGACACGATATGTATTCGACAAGTACTGCGGACTTTTTATTTCCATGTCCGTGTAATAGAAGTCCTGATAAACAGCATTCGCCGGAATAGCAACATCGAGTTTTGATTTGTGAATGGCCACACCTTTTGCATTGGTCACTAACATTGCATCTGCCGGATGAGCCTGGTACCGGTTTTGATTCAGTGTTGGATAAACTACAACAGGAAATTCTATTTGCGATTTATTTCCGCTGAAATCTTTTACAACTATTTTAATGTCATGTGAAGTTTCTTCTTCGAAATATTGTGTGCCTAACTTAATGGAATCGTCATAAATATTCAGAAAATTTCCCGGTAAACGAAACAAGCGCTCAATCGTATTTCTGTCACGGATGTAACTCTCATAATCGATGTGGGCATTGGCTTGCTTGGTATCATTGAAATTGAAACGGTCTAGTTTCCAGGAATAAGCAAGTAAATTATCAACATACAATTCAGCTGAATAAATTCCAAGTTGTGCCTGTGAATTATCGATTCTGTCAATTGCCCCGACACCAAAACTGATGTAACCATAAGCCTGAATCACATCGTTTGTATTAAGCATCAGTATTCCATCTACACTTTGTGTTTCATAAACCACGGAACTATCCGTCTTATTTACAATTCCGGCTTCCATTGTCGGATAAATACGGATACATTTCAAATCTGGCGCAAATCCATCGAATACATGCAAGCCAAACAAAAGCGGATTTAATGGTTCTTCCGTTTGCTCATCACGGATCTCGAAATGTAAATGCGGACCTTGCGCACTTCCGGTTGAACCGCTATATGCAATTACCTCATCCTGTTTTACAATAAAATCTTTTGATTTTAAATTTATATCCAGTTCGAAAATTTGTTTTTCATATTGGATTTTCCGGATGTATTCATTCACCGGTTGTGTGAATTTTTGCAAATGACCATACACCGTTACATAACCATTCGGATGTGTGATGTATAATGCCTTTCCGTAACCGTCTGCAGAAATTTTTATCCGTGAAATATATCCGGCCGCTGAAGCAGAAACCGGCCGACCTTCCATTTCTTCCGTTCCAAGATCCAGACCGGAGTGGAAATGACTATCACGGATCTCTCCAAAAGTTCCTACGATCGTGACCGGTGTGTCAATTGGCCAGTGGAAATAATTTTGCGGGTAATTCTGTGCTTGTGAGCCGGTAAAAAAGAACAATAACAGTACAACTGGCAATAATTGACTTTTTCTCATTTTTCGTGGATTTACATGCAAAGAAAATAAATTCCCGTGAAGCGGCTATTAAACCCCAAAAAAGAAAGGACCGCCGGCTTTTACCCCGACGGCCCCACCACACGAAAAACATGAACACAAAAACTATATAAATGAACGATTCTGATCCGGTAATATTCTCTGCTTTCATAGGGGATTACAGTGGGATGACAAAGTTTAACAGTGGTTAACCTTTATAGAAGTTTAGGCGGTGGTAAAGGGTAGTTTGTTAAATGGTTAACAGGATATCTGGTTTGCAGGTTGTAGGTTCCCAACTTGCAAACCTGCAACCTGCAACCCTGACAACCTTCCCAAAATAAACCTTTCAAAGTTATGACCAAGAATCCTTACCTTCGCGGCATTAAAAACACTGAATATGCCACAAATTTCTCTTGGAATTGGTTCCCGGGTTCGTCATCCTCAGTTTGGAGAGGGCGTGATCATACAGATCAAGCCCGAAGAATATATGGTGACTTTCATGCAACATGGTATGCGTGAAATTGACCGGACATTTGATCAGTTTGAGATCATCGATGCAAACGATGCCGATAATGACCTTGTCAGCCTGGCTGATATTGAAGTATTACTGGTAAATACACTTCGTAAATACTCCGACCTGCAAGAGAGGGTTGAAATGGGACAGAAATGGACCGGCGGAACCATGATCCTCAAGCCCGGTGATTCTTCACTTAAATCAAAAGAAGTTCCGATCGAAACATTTTTCAGTAAGATCGTTATGCTTCGTGACCGGCTGCGTGTCTTAGAACAAAGAGTGAACAGCCACGAAAAACTTACTGACGAAGACAAAGTAAATATGCAGCAATATATCACCCGCTGTTATGGTTCATTGACCACTTTCAATGTCTTGTTCCGTTACCAAACCGATCATTTCACCGGAGAAGTAAGTAAGTAAAAAAGCCGCTGCATTATACTTAATTATACTTCATTACACTTCATTCCCTTCATTCAAGAAAACTATGAATCTCCTCTCAATCGAGAATCTCTCAAAATCATATGGAGATAAAATACTTTTTGATAATATAAGTTTTGGAATATCGAAGGGCGAAAAGGTTGCTTTGATCGCAAGAAACGGTGCAGGTAAGAGTACGCTACTGAAAATTATTGCAGGTAAGGAAACGGCTGACAGCGGACTCGTTACTTTCAGAAAAGACATCAATGTGGAATTCCTCGAGCAGGAACCATACATGGATAATACAAAAACGGTTCTTGAAGTAATTTTTGATGTAGATAATCCCTCGGTTCAACTGATGCGCGATTATGAACTCATGCTTGAAAAGGATCAGCTGAATCATACTCCTGAAACAGCGCGTGAACTGGAAAGATTGTCGGGATTGATAAGTGATGCCAATGCATGGGATTATGAAGTGCGGGTACGACAGGTTTTGTCACGTTTGAATATTCATAACCTTGATCAGCCGATCAGACAGTTGTCGGGTGGACAAAAGAAAAGAATTGCTCTTGCAAAGGCACTGATCGATCCGGCTGATATACTCATCATGGATGAGCCTACGAATCACCTTGATGTAGAAATGGTAGAGTGGCTGGAAGATTTTCTGACCCGCTCGCAGTTGTCGCTGATCCTTGTTACTCACGACAGATATTTTCTGGAGAACATTACAGACAAGATCATTGAACTTGAAAACGGAAATATTTATTCTTACGAAGGAAATTATTCTTATTTCCTTGAGAAGAAAGAAGAGCGTGAGTTCAATGAGACCCGTGAACGTGATAAAGCACGTAACATTATGCGTACAGAACTTGAATGGATGCGCAGAATGCCTAAAGCAAGGGGAACCAAATCAAAAGCAAGGATCGATTCATTCTATGAATTGAAAAATAAAGCCGCCGGTAAAAAATCAGAAGGTAAGATGGAACTCGATGTGAAAATGAATCGCATCGGAGGAAAAGTAATTGAACTGAAAAAAGTCTATAAAGGTTTTGATAACCTGCCCATTCTTCAGGGATTCGATTATACTTTTAAAACCGGTGAGCGAATTGGTATTGTTGGAAAGAATGGTGCCGGGAAATCCACTTTTTTGAATTTACTCGTTGGACTGGAACAACCGGATTCAGGTAAAATCAATGTCGGGGAAACAATTGTATTCGGATATTATTCTCAGCAAGGATTAGTAGTTAAGGAAGATAAACGTGTCATTGAAGTTGTAAAAGAACATGCAGAGGTCATTCAGTTAAGTGACGGATCAAAAGTTTCTGCCGGACAATTTCTGCAGTTGTTTCAGTTTCCACCGGAAGTACAATACACATATGTGAGCAAACTCAGTGGTGGCGAACGCCGGAGATTGCATTTGCTTACTGTACTTATCAAGAATCCAAACTTTTTAATTCTTGATGAGCCGACAAATGATCTTGATCTTTTGACTTTGGGAATCCTTGAAGAGTTTCTGATGAATTACACCGGTTGTCTTTTAGTTGTTTCGCATGACAGGTATTTTATGGACAAGCTGGTCGACCATCTTTTCATTTTTGAAGGAGAAGGAAAGATCCGTGACTATAACGGCTGTTATTCTGAATACAGAATGGCAGAGGATGAGAAGGAAAAAAATCTGATCAAGCCTAAACCAAAAACTCCGGAGACTGCATCTGAGGAGACAAAGAAGACAGATACAGCAAACAAAAGAAAGATGACGTTCAAGGAAAAATTTGAACTTGAAACAGTTGAGAAACAACTGGCACATCTTGAAACGGAAAAAGAAGAATTGACTAAAAAGTTAAGCAGCGGTAACGGTACTCATACAGATCTTACTGACTGGGCCAATCGAATGGAAGTGATCATCAGAGAAATTGATGAAAAATCACTACGATGGCTGGAACTTTCTGAAATATCAGGTTAAAAAAATTGAATAAAGGATATAACATGGAAGCAACAAAAATTTTAGTTCAGGCGTCTTTAGCTGCTGACAAACAAAAGGCTTGGGATTATTACACTAAGCCGGAGCATATAATAAAATGGAATTTTGCATCTGATGACTGGCATTGTCCGAGAGCAACAAATGATATGCGAGTAGGTGGAAAGTACAATGCAAGAATGGAAGCGAAGGATGGAAGTTTCGCATTCGATTTTGAAGCGACCTACGATGAGATCATTCCCGGTGAAAGGTTTCAGTTCACCATGCCTGATGGCCGTCGTGTAAATGTAAGTTTCGATAATTCAGGAAGCCAGACGAATGTGAAAGTCCTGTTTGATGCCGAGACAGTGAATTCAATTGAATTGCAAAGAGACGGTTGGCAAATGATATTGGAAAATTATAAGAAATATACTGAAGGAAATTAATCAGATACTAATGTCTGTTAGAAAGTACCGTATTTTACAAGGATGATAAATCGATTTATAAAGGACAAGGAGTCATTTTTAGCGTTTCGCTTCATCGATTACAGGAGATTTATTTTTTCAAAATTCATGCTTACCCTGGCACTGCAAATTCAGTTTGTTGTGATCAGTTGGCAAGTATATCAATTGACACATGATTTTCTTGCTCTTGGTTTGCTTGGATTGTTTGAAGCAATTCCTGCGGTTACACTAGCATTATTCGGCGGATATATTTCAGACCGCAACGACAGACAGAAAATCGTATTTATTATTATGATGATGCAGATGCTCTGCAGTACTGCGCTGGTATTTATCTCATACCATTATACGAGTAACCCGGGTGAAGTAGAAACCGTCTTTCCATATTATGTGATCATGTTTTTTGTCGGATTATTACGTGGATTTTATAGTCCTGCGCAATTCCCACTAATGACCCAGCTAGTTCCACGTGAAGCCTATGCTAATTCATCTGCATGGAATTCAACTTTCTGGCACATAGCAGTTGTTGTAGGTTCTTCAATTGGTGGTTTACTACTTGCGTTTTTCGGGGCTAATGTTGTTTACATTATAGTTGTTTTCTGTCTACTGCTGGGTGTTGTACAGATCTACAGAATTCCGCCACAGCCACCGCAAAGTGTTAAGCAAGGTGAAAGCGTGAAAGACAGTATAACACAAGGTTTAAGCTTTGTCTTTAAAAATCAGATGATCTTTGGAGCAATGCTTCTTGATCTTATTGCAGTATTATTCGGTGGTGCTACTGCTATGCTACCTGTTTTCGCAAGCGAAGTACTCCATGTCGGTGAAACCGGATTCGGCATTCTTCGCGCAGCTCCATTTGTTGGCTCTGTTGTCATGGCCCTGTACATGACCCGATATCCGCCATTGAAAAACTCCGGTAAGAAATTACTGGCATGTGTGGCAGGTTTCTCTCTCTGTATGATCTTTTTTGCGCTGAGTAAAAATTTCTATTTGTCATTTGCTATTCTTGTGCTTAGTGGAGCTTTCGATAATGTCAGTGTTGTTATCCGTTCGATGATCGTACAATTTTTCACACCTGATGAAATGCGTGGAAGAGTATCTTCGGTAAGTACCATGTTCATCAGTTCATCTAATGAGATCGGTGCATTTGAATCAGGTTTTGCTGCTAAACTAATCGGACTTGTTCCTTCCGTTGTGATCGGAGGCGGAGTGGCCATACTTTCCGTTGGCGGAGCTTTTGCATGGCTTCCTGAATTAAGGAAGCTCGATCTGCAAAAGGAAATGAAAAGTGAAAGATGAAACTTTCTAAAGCTTACTTCCTGAAGGAAACACCTAAAACCATTTCATTTTTCAACTGAAGTTTGTAGTTGTAAATGGGATCGTAGAGTAGTTGATTTTCAAAACTCAGATTTATCCATTTGTAAAGTTCATACATGATCCTGTTTTTGGAATAAAATGTTGCTCCGGCTCTTGTCAGATCTTTGATAAATATTCTTGAGTTATTTCTCCATGAAAGTTGATCCTTTGCCCAGATCTTATAAATTGTAACTGTTAAACTGGCCCCGATTTCTGTCTGATAGAAAAACCTTTCAGAGAGTCTGTTGTGTGCAGGATAGAATAGAATGAGTTTTTCCGTGAGAAAAGTTGTTTTAATGTCGACTGGAGAAAAATTAATGAGGTTATCTTTTTTTAACTTGAAATTAAAACCGGTACCAAGACAGATGACTGCAGGGAAGAGAGTTTCTTTTGATAACGCCTTTATCAGTTCATTTTTTGTAAAGGTGTATTCATACGAATTGGTAAACTGCGATCTAAGTTCCAGGTTTAAGGCATTGACAACCTTTAAGGAATGGAATTCCCAGTTACTTTTCATTTCTATTGCATCATCCCTGATCTCAATGATGCTGTCCACATATTTAGTAAAGGATAATTCGAAATTTAACTCCTGCCTGGTTTTGTGCAATGGACCCGTTTTATTTCTATTTTGGTTATATCGTGTAGAAATATCAAAATTGAGATTATTATTATTTTTAAAATTTATCAGTTGCTGAAAATTAGCGGCTATGTAAAGTTGTCTGCTGTTTATGACTTTTTCCGAATCTGACTTGCTATTCATTGTAGAATCAACAGTATTCCATGCGAAGCTGTAGCATGGAAGGAGAATGCTGATCAAAAATGAATAGACGCATCTGTTCATTCCGGATCTAAAATGGACTTAATTTTCAGGTTCACTTTGCCTGAAATTCGGCTGAAGCCTTCGGAAAACAATTCTTCGTATTTAAAATGATAGATTTTGTTTTTCTGAATGATGATTAATTGCGGTGTGGTAAACTTATCATTCAAAAGTTCCGAATACGTGACCAAATAAGAATATCCGGGAAAAAGTGTGCTGAGCTCATAGATATTTCTTTTTCTCGAAAGTGATGTTGAATCGGAAAAGGCAACTGCATGTAAGGAAATGGATTGGTCCTTTTTCAGTTCTTTCAGATATTCTGATAAGGTCTGAAAGCAATTCAGGCAACTTTTGTTGTTTTTGACCAGCAGTAAATAAGTGCTGTCTGGTGAAAATTCCCGGACAGTATTTTGACTGGTATAAAATCTCAGGCTTTCTTCATTTTCAAAACAGCTGCTTGCTGATATGCAAGTACTGTAAAGAAGAACAAGCAGAAATTTACTTATTGAAATGAATCGCTGAAAGACGAATGATGAATTCGGGATCGTTATTTTCATAAAAGATGTTTTTTCTGATCTCATTTTCTTCCTTTGAGAGCGTTGTATCTGATATATAGTTGTCTTCTTCAAGTGAAATACAGATTCCATTCTGGAGTGACAGATAAGGGTCCAGATGAAAAGTCAGATACTCATTACAATCTGAATGCAGTCCTGAACTTTGTATTCCGATGTTGTTCGGATCTGTAAATTTTTCCGACAATATGTTGTAAACGAAATTTTTTGTTACTGATCCTGTCTTGTCAGGTTGTTTTGTGCTGATCAGAAGAATGGAGTCATTTGCAAAATAGATGGATTCAATCCGTGAGAAGGTTGAGAGGCTGGATTCAAATTCAGTAATAAACTCTTTAGGGTTGATGCGTTGTGGTGATGTTTCAACTGGTATTTTGTTTCCAGGAAGGTTTACCCATTTTTCCTTTTTAGGAAGTGATATTTTCTTGAGAAATTTTAATTCCATATCGTACAACCGCATCTCATTTCCACAAGGTTCGGCCAAAGCAATGGTGTTCTGATTGAAACTGATCCAGTGTTGAGGAAAGTGACTGAGACCGATACAGGGAACTTCCGGATGAATTGTATTCTGAAATTTTCTTTCTCTTGCATTGTAAATTGTCAGACTGGTATTATAAACACTGTCGAGTGGATGGTGGTTATATATGTCTGTAAATAGAAATTGTGCAGTACTTACTGCACTTGCAGTGAAGGCCATTGTTCCATGCGGAAGTATTATTTCTTCAACAATTTTGAATTCGCCTCCGGCAAGCTTAAACAGGAACCATTTTAAATTATAGTCATCCTGGAGCAGAAGAAAAGAGTCAGTCAATGCAAATGCCGGAATTTGGAGAATTTTCAGATTGGTAGGAATTTTTACAATAAGATCTGTAAGCAAGAGTGTTTTAAGATCCAACTGATGAATTGTGAGTTTTCTCTTTTCCAGATTCCAGGATCTGGTTGTCAGGAATGAAAAGTCATTCTCTGACATAGATATTCTGCTAAGTGGGTCAATTGATAACTCACCGGTGTAGATTATCGTATCTTTTATTTCAGTCGCCTGAATAAAAGGAGAGAGAAAAAGGAAAAAACAGAGGGTCTTAAAGACCCTTCTGTTTTTGAATGATCGATTACTTTTCAAGCAGTACTTCATCTTCAACAGTTGTAATAACTAATTCATCTTTGTCTGTTGTTTTCCATGAAACAGGTAGAATGCCTTCAAATTTGATCGACCCGTCTTTTTCTCCTTTTGCATAACGTGCCTGAACAGCAGTTACAACTTCCTGAAGGTTGATGATCTTAATTCCGGATCTTACCGAAAAGGATACGGGACAATCATTATGTCCGGTTCCACGGCATTCACAACGTCGGCTATTCAACAGAATGTAATTGTACTTGTGGTTGGGGCCACCTCCTGCGATGATGATCGTATAAGCTGATGCTGATGAGATCATTGATGCGACTAGCGCAAAGAGCAATAAGAATTTTTTAAACATAGTTTTGTTTTTTTATATTGTTATTAATTTATTTTGATGGAACAAATCTCGGTCAGAATGCCTGTGATCACAACCGCATATATTAAGGACGCTTAAATAGCCTTCATTTTTTAATTATTCGCGAATTCTTATCTTGCAAAAAAATCATTGTTATGCCAAAGAAAAATTTGAGAATACTGAGCTGGAATGTAAATGGTATCCGTGCAGTCTGGAAAAAAGGATTTTTAGAATGGCTTCAGAAAGATGATCCGGATGTACTCTGTCTTCAGGAGACAAAAGCACAGGTTGATCAATTAGGAGATGAGATCAAAAGCATCAACAATTACAGATCATTTTTCTTTTCAGCGGAAAAGAAAGGCTACAGTGGTGTAGCTGTCTATTCAAAAGTTGAACCGGTTGCTGTGAGATCAGGCTTCAACAACCCTCTATTCGATAGCGAAGGCAGGGTATTGGAAGTTGAATTTGAGAATTTCGTTTTGTACAATGTATATTTTCCTAATGGAGGACGTGGCCCTGAGCGTGTAAAGTATAAGCTCGATTTCTATGAACAGCTTTTCAATAGGGCAGAGGAGATGCGAAGGAAGAAAAAAAATATCGTTGTAGTTGGTGATTATAATACGGCGCATAAGGAAATTGATCTTGCTCGTCCGGGACCAAATACAAAGACGAGTGGATTTCTTCCGGAAGAAAGAGCCTGGGTAGATAAAATAATCGGAATGGGTTACATTGATATTTTCAGGGAGTATAATTCCGAACCCGGACAATATACCTACTGGGATGTGATCACCCGGGCAAGGGAAAGAAATACCGGCTGGAGGATCGATTATTTTATGATATCAGAAGAAATGAAAAAAATGGCTGTTAATGCAACTATACATCCTTCAGTAATGGGAAGCGATCACTGTCCGATCGAACTGGAAATTAAACTTTGAAAATCTCACCAAATAAAAAAGCCGGGGTAATGACCGGCTTTTTTATTTTTATGTTAGCATAATTTTATGCCAGCTTTCCTTCACAGGCACTTGCCATTTCGTCTTTAGGTCAGATTTTTTTTCGATCAGATTATTGAAAACGATAGTTTCTTCTGTAAGTTGTCCGGACTTTAGCAGCTCTTCAAATTTATTTTTCGGAAGCAATCTTATTTCATTCTGATCTTTATACGCAAGTAGTAATCTGTTCATGAAATTTACGTTCAGTAAAGATTCCATTTTTTTCAAAAAGTTGAAACACTTATCGATCGAACAACCGGATGCTGATGTTTTACTTTCATCAATCATTATTACTATAAAGCGACCATGCAAGATCTCAAAGCTTCCGGATAATGCAACGTTATGAGCTGTCCATTCTGAAACAAATTTCTCAAGTTCTGCCTGTAAAATAGCTTGTTCGTTAGTGCTCAGCTCACGGTCGGACTGATAGATCCAGATCCTTGAATTTTCTGAGAGGGCGGTTGAGGGTAAATACATTTCTTTTATAATGAATAACGAATAATTTGTAAGTAATAACTTTCATTCTTCCATTGAGATGAGGTCATTTAATTTTGGGTGGAGGGATAATGGAAGATTTTATGATCTCGCCATTTTTATAAATTACTTTTTTTGTTACGTTTGAATCTTCATAAAGAATCCATTCACCTTCTTCTGAATCATTAATAAATTTTCCTTCACGGAGAATTGCGCCTTTCGGATTGTATTCTTTTGCTGTTCCATTTAAAACACCATCAGTATAAGTATATTCTACAGAAGGTTGTCCGTTCTGTAAATACCAGATAGCTTTTCCATCCTTTTTTCCATTTTTAAATGTTGCTTCTTCCTGAAGTTTGCCGTCCTCATAGTATGCCTTTCTGTTACCATGAAGTATACCGTTTTTATAATTCTCTATTGTCCTGATCTTATTATTGGTACCATAAGTAGTTTTCTGTCCATCAAGAGAATCATTCTTATAAGTAGCATCAATTGAGATCTGTGTTCCGGGACCAAACTTTAATGCTGAACCATTCTTCTTTCCGTTTTTGAATTCTTCAAGAGCAGTGATCAATCCTGTCGAACTATAAGAACGCCAGACACCATGCTTTTCATTTGATTTCATCCACCCCTGTGATACAATAGTACCTTTTGGATTCTTGATGATCATTCTCACAAGTTGCGGGTCTGTATTATCCTTTTCGAAAGTTGTATCGTTCAAAAAGTTATCTTCAACTCTGACAGGCTTGATCTGATCGCTTTTAGGTATTTGAGCTAGTGCTGCAAATGGAAACAGCAGTAAAAAAACTATTTTGTGGCTTTTCATTGTTTAATATTGAAGTGTAAAGATATGGTTTATTGAGGGAAAAATTACAGGATCGAAAATGATGTTTTTATGAAAATTATTACCCGCTTTTCATTCAATTTATATCTTTGACGCATGGAAGTTGAAATCAGAAAAGCATTGCCGCAGGATTTGGAATCGGTTACAAAAGTCGGGCATGATACATTCTATGAAACATGGAAAGATGTCAACACACCGGCGGATATGGAGGTTTATCTGAAAAAAGCCTTTGATCCCAAAATGATACTTGCTGATCTTGAAAATCCTGAAAATACTTTTTTAATTGCAAGCATAGGTGAGAAAGTAATTGGTTATGCAAAAATGCGCCGCGACAGAACTTATGATGAATTCAATGGAGAACGTGCAATTGAAATTGAACGAATCTATGTTTTTAAAGAATATCAAAGCCAGAAGATTGGAAAGTTATTGATGGACGAGTGTCTGCGAATTTCAATTGAAGAAAATTTTGTGTGGCTCTGGCTCGGTGTAAATATTGATAACCACAAAGCGATCAACTTTTATAAAAAATATGATTTTGTTATTTTTGGTGAAAAGGGATTTCAGCTTGGAGATGCTGTGGATACGGATTATTTGATGAAAAAGAAATTGGGTGATTTGTAATTCGGAGAACGGATCCTTTCTATCAGTACAGAGTCCTGATAATCTCAACGGTCGTAAAAATCCTTCTTCTTCAGCAATTTCAAATCCTGAAGAATGGATGATTTTACATTGATCTGAAAGTTGTAACTCTCTTGTCCACCGAATGGAATCCAGTTCATGCGCATTTCCCAACAATGAAGGTCGCGGTAGATGTTCAGACTCATGTTTGTGAAACGACCATCGGATATATCGTACCATGAATTAAAACCAACTTTCCACTGACTCGTTATACTGAGGTCACCATTAAAACTTGCACTTTGTGAGAGTGTTTTGTTTAGTCCACCCCGTTTGGAATAATTCATACTGTAACTTACACTCAGATTATATGGGATATCGAAATCTACAAATTCTTCGGGATGCTGATTAATGTAATCGATTTCTTCCTGAGAATATTTACCGGAGTTTTCTTTCTTCTTTGAACGGTTAAGTGCAAAATTCATTGAGACTGTTGCACTCGTCAATCGAAGCAGATGACCGTTTACTTCATACTGGAATTTATCGTAGTCAATATTTCTGGAATCGTAAGCATACGGATCAAGAGTGCTGTTAAAATTAATTCCTACTTTGTCGAAGAGTGTAGTACGTGCAGCTAAATTGAATACGCTTAATTTCATCGAATCCGCCAGGAGATTATAACCGCCACCGAATCTTAAACTTTCGAGGATCTTTACTTTTTTCGTAACAGCTCCTGTATCTGAATTCGTTTTAACTTTCATCTCAAGATTGTTGTCAAGAGAAAAAACGAGATTAGCATATTTTCCATTCGAAGGACCGCCATAAACTGAATTCTGGAAAATGCTATACGTACTTGTCTTTCCAGATGTGTCGGTCTGAATTGTTTTGTAGTAGCCAAACCTTTCTTCGCCAAAATCAGGACGATATGTAATTGATGCTGTCGGGGAAATTACATGTCTGATGGCAGTGATCGGTCCCTTACTGAGTTGGTACATTCCATAGATCCGAGTAGAGATCCCTGCACTTACATTGTATTCGTAAGCATGCTGCGGTTTTTCAACTGTGAAAGTATCAACAGAATTTGTTTCTGTATTCCAACGGTACTGAGTGGTCTTCAAATATAGTCGTTCTGTAAAATTTGCAGACGGTGAGAAGTTGATATATTTTAATACATTGAATGAAGTTGAAAGTGGAATACTTGCCCTCAAACCATTTTTCAGATTTGATAAAGTATTTTCAGTAAACAGTAATGTATCTTTTGTTTCAATATAATTTATTGTGTTCAATGAAAGACTCGTTCCGATCTTTTCATACCAGCGTTGAACACCGAATGCATTCTTTCTTTTGAAAGGAGAAATTCTGGAAATATTAAAACTGAAATCAGGAGCAGAGATCCGGATATCTCTTGTAATTGTATTTTGTGAGTGTTGGATTCCTGCACTGAGATTAATTGGTTTGTCAGGAAAATTATATGAATAGGAAATTGATGACTGGAGTGTATTCGACAAATAATTATTCACACTACTAATAGTATTCTTGTAATAGTTTGAAGTACCCGCATTCACTGATGCACCAAAAGTACTGTTGGGACTCGATTTATTGTCTTTAATGTGACTCCAGCTGATATGATAATCTTTTTCAAGAGAGTAATCAGGTAATTCTTTTTCACTGTTAATCGTATATGCATATTTCAGTTGCAAATTCCCCGAATATTTGTATCTTTTTTTATAATTTGTTTTTGCTTCAAGAGTGTAACTTCCCTTAGTATAGATATCACCTGACAATGTCAGATCAAAGTGATCACTGAAGCCAAAGTAGTATCCAAGTCGTTCAAAGTAGAATCCTCTTTGAGCAGATTCTCCAAACGCAGGAATAATTATCCCTGAACTTCGTCCAACTTTATTCGGAAAAAAACCAAAAGGGATAAGAATTGGAGTAGGGATCTGTTCAATGGTAAGATAAGCAGGTCCGGTCACAATCTTATTCTTGCTAATTACTTTGAGTCGGCGTGAAGTAATGGCAAAATGTGGTGTATCCAGATTACAAGTAGTGTACTGACCATTCCTGATGTAAAAATTATTTTCCGGATCTTTTTTTACTACTTCTCCATGAATAAAGCCGTCGCCTTCCTGGGTTATGACATAATTGATGCGACCTTTTTTAGTCTGAAAATTGTACCGGATCGAATTTGACCTGAACTTTTGTTCCGCCTGAGAGAAATTTGGAGTGCCCTTCAACACTCCGCTACTGTCTTTTGTTCCTTCAGCAAATAGTTCCTTATTCTGCATATCAATGACGATATAATCAGCTTCAAGATGCAGATCCTCATAATCGACTGTTGCTTCACCATACAAGTAAACGATCTCATTTTCAAGGTTTACTCTAATGGAATCTTTCGCATGGTATTTGATTTTGGACTTAATAACCTCATCTGATTCATCGGCAGTGTCCAATTGCAATGAATCCACAGCCATGACCGTTGTATCGATGACTGCCGACTTGATCGTATCGTTTTGAACCATGCTGTCAGGCACGAACGAAGTACCTAAATTATCTGCCTCTGAACCAACAACAAGTTGTTGAAAAAGAAGCATTAAAATAAGCAATATGAAGAGTGATATTTTGGATACTTGTGAAAACAAATCCTGTCAATTTTCTCGCGTTTCGGTGCCAAAACTAAACAAAAAAAAACTACTGCCTTTTTATCTTTTGCGAATCGTCGTTTTATCTTCTGCGGTTCTGCTATTGAGTTCCTTCAATCCGCCTAAAACAAAGCCTTTTGGAATTACAAAAGTTGTCATCGATGCCGGTCATGGTGGACATGATTCCGGCTGTCTGGGCAAAAAGTCAAAGGAAAAAGACATTGCCTTGAAAGTCGCTTTAAAATTAGGAGAATATATTTCTGAGAAATTTCCGGATGTTAAAGTGATTTACACGCGGAAAACAGATGTTTTCATCGAATTAAATGAACGCTCTGCAATTGCCAACAACGCAAAAGCTGATCTGTTTATTTGTATCCATTGCAATTCAGCATGTTACTTTAACAAAAAGAAGAAAAAAGAAGAATGTAATGCTGCCACTGCCGGTGTTGAGACCTGGGTAATGGGATTACATATGTCGGAAGCCAATCTTGAAGTGGCCAAGCGTGAGAACGAAGTTGTGCTCCTTGAAAAAGATTATACAAAAAAGTACGACGGCTTTGATCCAAACAGTCCTGAAGCAAACATCATTTTCTCACTTTACCAAAATACTTTTCTTGACCAAAGCCTTAAAATGGCTTCTCATGTACAGCAGGAGATGAAAGCAAAAGGCCGGAGTTCAAGAGGGGTCAAGCAAGCTGGATTTCTGGTATTATATAAAACTACCATGCCCAGTGTTCTGATTGAGACGGGGTTTCTTTCCAATGCTGAAGAAGAGAAGTACCTCGCTTCAGAAAAAGGTCAAGATGAAACGGCTAATGCAATCTTCAAAGCGTTCAAAGCCTATAAAAATTCTGTTGAACAAGGCAGGTCAGTGAACGAAAGTGATGTCAAGTCTTCTGAAGATTCTGCAGAAGTCTTACCGGAAAATGAAAAAGATAAAACGGTGGTTCATCAGGACCCCATCGATGTTAAAGTTCCGGAAACGGAAACCGATTTTTTCTGGGCAGTTCAGTTCTATGCCTCACCTGTTAAAATTTCTAAGACCAGTTCTAAATTCAAAGGTCTCAAAGACATACGGGAAACAAAAGAAGGAAAGACCTATAAATATTCGACCGGAGAAGTTGAGACACTGGATGATGCAATAACTTTGCAGGATCTGGTCAGAAAAAAAGGATTTAAGGATGCATTTGTGATCGGTTTCTATAATGGCAAAAAAGTCAGTTACAAAGAAGCGATTGAAATTTCAAAACGGAAGTAAATACCATGAATGAAGCGTGACTAAAGGATTTTACTTACTTTTAGGCACTATTTTATCAATCGAAAATTAAACAGAGAGCCTTTAACATTTATGAAGTTATCAAAAGAAGTACGAATTGGGTTGATAATGACTGTAGGAATTGCTGTCCTTTTCTGGGGAGTCAACTATCTGAAAGGAATTGATTTCTTTACCCGTCAACGTTCAGTTTTTGCTGTTTATGATCAGGTTGAAGGACTAACCTCTACAAATCCGGTGATGGTCAATGGAATGAAGGTGGGTATGATCTATCAATTGGATCTGCAACCAAATGGACAGATCATTGTCAGCATGCATGTAACGAATAAAGTTTTCGTTCCAAGAAATTCAAAGGCGGAAATTTTCAGTACTGATCTGCTGGGATCGAAAGGTATCAGATTGGTTTTCGGCGACAGTAAGGAAGATATGCTTGATGGCGATACTTTGGCGGCCGGCGTTCAACTCAGTCTGTCCGATCAGGTAAACGCTCAGGTTGCTCCGATAAAAGCAAAAGCAGAGAGTTTACTTTCTTCCATCGATTCAATTTTACTCACTGTCCGTGCTGTCTTCAATGAAAATACAAAGAATAATCTGAAACGTTCTTTTGAGAGTATCAGCAATTCTCTTGTATCTATTGAACATGTTGCCGGAAGTATGGATACCGTTCTTGCTAAACAAGGTCGATTGCGGGTGATTTTTGATAACATCGAATCCATTACAACTAACCTGAAAAACAACAATGAGAATCTGTCAAAGATCATTACGAACTTCGGTTCTATTTCAGATACACTTGCCAAATCCAAATTAGCGGAAGCTGTTGATCATACCTCAAGAACTCTGGAACAAACTTCTGCATTGCTTGAAAAAGTCAACAAAGGGGAAGGCTCTCTCGGAATGCTTGCAAACAACGATAGTCTCTATAATAACCTCAATTCATCAGCGCATAACCTGGATGCTCTGTTAAAAGATTTCCAGGCGAATCCGCGGAAGTATTTGAAAGTGTCGGTTATTTCGTTTGGAAAATAGTGATAGAATAGTTGCAGGTTCCAGGATGCAGGTTTGCAGTTTGGTACCTAAAACCTGTTAACCCATTACCACCAAGAGTCCTTTAACAAACCATATGCTCTCACAACTCCTCTTCGCCCTGATACTCGCTGCAGCAGTTTACCTGTTCACCTCAAACATCAGGAAGTTGATCCGCAATATCAGAATCGGGAGAAATATTGATCGCTCTGACCGGAGTGGAGAAAGATGGATGACAATGATTCGTGTTGCATTGGGTCAGTCGAAAATGGTCACTAAACCTATCGCCGGATTTTTACACATCATTGTTTACGCCGGATTTGTAATTATAAACATTGAAGTTCTGGAAATTCTCATCGACGGATTATTTGGAACACACAGGGTATTAAGTTTCGTCGGACCATTATATGATTTTCTGATTGGTAGTTTTGAAATACTGGCATTATTAGTACTCTTGGCTTGTGTAGTTTTTCTGATCAGAAGAAATATTATCAGAATAAAAAGATTTACAATGCGTGAACTGACTTCATGGCCACGCACGGATGCAAATCTGATCCTTATTACTGAAATTTTATTGATGTCGGCTTTTCTTACTATGAATGCAACGGATTATGCTTTGCAGGGCAGAGGAGTAGGACATTATGTTCAGGCCGGAGCATTTCCTGTGAGTTCATTTTTGTCAGGCTATTTTGCAGGATTTTCTGATCATTCACTTGAACTGATAGAAAGAATTTGCTGGTGGTTTCATATCATTGGGATTTTAGCATTCCTGAATTATCTTCCGTACTCAAAACATTTACACATACTACTTGCTTTTCCAAATACGTATTACAGTAACCTGGAAAAGAAAGGCAAGTTTACAGACATGGAAAATGTTTCCAGAGAAGTAAAGTTGATGATGGACCCTGCTGTTGTTTTGCCTGATCCATCTCCGTCAATGCCACAAAAATTTGGTGCTAAGGATGTAAATGATCTGAGCTGGAAACAATTGATGGATGCGTATTCATGTACAGAGTGCGGACGATGCACAGCTGAATGTCCTGCCAATCAGACGGGCAAATTATTATCGCCACGTAAGATCATGATGGATACCCGCGATCGTCTTGAAGAAGTTGGAAAAGGAATTGATAAAAATGGCGCTGATCACAAGGACGAAAAATCATTGTTCAGTTACATTACTGAAGAAGAATTGTGGGCATGTACAAGTTGCAATGCATGTGTGCAGGCTTGTCCGGTGAACATCGATCCGTTAAGTATCATCATCGATATGCGCAGGTTCCTGGTGATGGAAGAAAGTAAAGTTCCTTCAGAGTTAGCAGGAATGTTTACAAGAATAGAAAACAACGGTGCGCCTTGGCAGTTTGCGCAGGCGGATAGGGCGAAGTGGACGGAAAATAGTTAATAACTAAAAGTGTAAAGTGAAAAGTGAAAAGTGGAAAGTGAAAAGTGTAAAGTGAAAAGTGTAAAGTGAAAAGTGAAAAGTGAAAAGTGAAAAGTGAAAATTGGCGCGGTTGAAACGGTGCGTTTTTTAATATTGAACAAGCTTCAAATTACCGGTTACAAACGACAAAAAACGAAAAACGAAAAAAAATGCAGATCCAAACAATGGCCGACTATGCCGCACGTAACGAAAGCCCTG
>JBMQEM010000092.1:0-6382 GCA_049363815.1 Bacteroidota bacterium | reverse complement strand
GCAAAAATACAATTTAGATTGAATCTCGAACTTTTCATAGCAAAACGACTGGCATATAGTAAGGACAAAGACACCTTTACTTCCCGGCCGATCATACGGATTGCTTTAGCAGGAGTTGCAATCGGCTTTTCTGTAATGATCATCGCTGTCGCTATCGTTACCGGTTTTAAGAAAGAAATCCGCAACAAGGTTATTGGCTTCGGCTCCCATATTCAGATCAGCAATTATGATGATAACAACTCTTTCGAGAGCAGGCCAATTGAAAAGGACCAGAAGTTTTTGCCGGTACTTCGGTCAAACAAGGAGATCAGACATATACAAGTTTATGCTACTAAACCGGCAATCGTAAAATCAAACGATCAGATAGAAGGTGTAGTTTGTAAAGGAATAGGAACTGACTTTGACTGGACTTATTTCAAAGAGCATCTCTCGAGCGGAAAAATATTTTCAGCGAATGATTCCATTGCCTCCGATTCGGTTGTGATCAGTGAAATGCTGGCGCGAAAACTGAAACTAAAGCCCGGAGATGACCTCATTACCTTTTTCATACAACAACCGCCACGCGCAAGGCGATTTCACATTGCCGGAATCTATACTACGGGGCTTGAAGAATTTGATAAATTGTATATGTTTTGCGATATCGGTCAAATTCAAAAACTGAATGACTGGGACAAATCTCAGATTGGAGGATTTGAGATCGCTATTTCAAATTTCGATAATGTCGATCCGGTAGGCGAAGAAGTCTATCATCTGGTGCCTTCAGAATTAAATGCACGAACTATCAAAGAAATTTACCCGCAGATCTTTGACTGGCTGGGATTACAAAACATCAATGCCATCATTATCATTACCCTCATGATAATTGTATCCGGAATGAATATGATCTCTGCTTTGCTGATCATTATTCTTGAAAGAGTGAATATGATCGGAATGCTCAAAGCTCTTGGAAGTCCGAATGTCAGTATCAGAAAGGTGTTTATTTATCTCGCAGCATTTCTTACCGGAAAGGGATTGTTGTGGGGAAACATAATCGGTCTGATATGTATTTTTATCCAAAGCTATTTCAAACCCATCCGGCTGGATGAGCAATCCTACTATATTTCCTTTGTTCCAGTCGATTTTTCATTGACTTATTTAGCGATTCTCAACCTCGGTACACTGTTGGTTTGTATCCTGATGATGACCATTCCGACCCTTATTATCACGAAAATCAAGCCTTTAAGTGCAATTAGATATTCTTGAGGTGATTCCATTGACTTTTGTAAATTTGCCCTCCATTTTATACCCTCAAAAGAAAGCGCTCAATCATGGCCATGAATCCTAAAAAGAAAATCTGCGACAATGTATTGGAATCAATTGGTAATACTCCAATGATCCGTTTAAACAAAGTTGCCGAAAGTATTAAAGCAACAGTCTATGCAAAAGTAGAGACTTTTAATCCCGGAAATTCCATCAAGGACAGGATGGCATTGAAAATGATCGAAGACGCAGAAAAAGCGGGTATCTTAAAACCGGGCGGAACGATCATAGAAGGTACTTCCGGAAATACAGGAATGGGACTTGCCATTGCCGCCATCGTAAAAGGATACAAATGTATTTTTGCTACAACCGATAAACAGTCAAAAGAAAAGGTGGATGCGTTAAGAGCGTTTGGTGCTGAGGTTATCGTTTGTCCGACAAACGTTGAGCCTGAAGATCCACGTTCATACTATTCCGTTGCAGCCAGACTGAACAAAGAAACACCAAATTCTTTTTACCCTAATCAGTATGATAACCCATCCAATGCAATCGCACATTATGAGCAAACCGGACCTGAGATCTGGGATCAGACAGATGGAAAGATCACACATTTTGTAGTTGGTGTTGGTACCGGTGGAACAATATGCGGTACTGCAAAATACCTGAAAGAGAAAAACCCGAATATTAAAGTCTGGGGAATTGATACCTATGGTTCGGTCTTCAAAAAATATAAAGAGACAGGGATCTTTGACAAGAATGAAATTTATCCTTATGTCACAGAAGGTATCGGAGAAGATTTTCTTCCAAAGAATGTAAACTTTGATCTGATTGATCATTTTGAAAAAGTAACTGATAAAGATGCTGCTTTAATGACCAGAGAAATCGTTCAGAAAGAAGGAATCTGGGTCGGGAATTCGGCTGGATCTGCATTGGCTGGATTGATCCAGATGAAAGATCAATTGACGGAAAAAGATGTTGTCGTAATCGTATTCCATGATCACGGAACAAGATACCTGGCCAAAATCTTCAACGACGACTGGATGCGCAAAATGGGTTACATCGATAAAAAAGGTATGACTGCAAAAGATGTTCTTGCAAACAGAAAAAATATTGAACTGGTAACACTTGATAAGAAAGAAAGTATTTCTCATGCATTGAAGATCATGAATGAAAATAATTTCTCTCAGATACCTGTTTCATCTGATGATAGAATCGTTGGAGCGTTATATGAAAACCAGGTATATGATTATGTTCTGCAGAATCCGCATTCAAAAGATGAGCCGGTGGAGAAGATAATGCGTGAAGCACTTCCATTTGTTGACATCACTACTCCACTTGACGAATTATCAGCAATGATCACAGGAGACAGAATGGCCGTACTTCTTAAGGATTTTAAAGCCGGCAGAACATTTATCCTGACGAAAAGTGATATAGTAGATGCACTTGTAAAATAAAATTGAACTCATTTATCAAGGCCTTCTTTTTTTCAAATTCATTTTGTAAAAAGAAGGCCTTTTATTATTTAATAGTCCTTGTTACTTTCTGCAAACCATGAATACATTTACGGATCAAATCGGAATGAAGATTGTTTTGAAGGACAAACCTGTCAGAATTGTCTCTGTTGTTCCCTCTCAGACTGAATTATTATTTGATCTGGGACTGGATGAAGAAGTTTTAGGAATTACCAAGTTTTGTATTCATCCGGATAAATGGTTTCGTAGTAAAGTCAGAGTTGGCGGTACAAAGAATTTAGATCTGGAAAAGATCCGCGAACTGAAACCTGATATCATTTTTGCGAATAAAGAAGAGAATAAGCAAGACGAAATTACAGAACTGCAAAAACACTTTCCCGTCTGGACATCCGACATAAAAGACCTGAATGGAGCGCTTGAAATGATCGATCAGATTGGTTTGATCTGCGATAAAGTGAATGAAGCGAAACTAATTGTGCATTCAATTGAAGAGAACTTCAGATCACTTCAAAAGTATGATCCCTTAGATTGTATTTATCTGATCTGGAACAAGCCAATAATGACTATTGGTGGTGATACTTTCATCAATGACATGTTAGTTCGTTCAGGATTTGGAAATCTTTCAAAAAATCTGAACCGCTATCCGGCATTGAGCGAATCTGAATTAATACATCTAAACCCTGCCTGTCTTCTGCTTTCGTCAGAGCCTTTTCCGTTCAAGGAGGAACATGTTAAATTTTATCGGAAATTACTACCATCTTCAAGGATCATTATCGTGGATGGAGAGATGTTTTCATGGTATGGAAGCAGACTTATGAAAGCTCCGGGTTATTTTTCTGAATTACGCTTAAAAATAGAAAATGCTTTGTAAATTAGCAGAATCCAACAACCATTTTATATTGTGATCAAAGACCTTTTCGTCAAGCTTTGTCTATCTTTAATACTGCTTGCATTTCCCTTCCTTGCCCAAGGCCAGAAGGTTGGTCTGGTATTAAGTGGTGGTGGTGCTCGTGGTATGGCTCATATAGGCGTCATCAAGGCTATGGAGGAGTACAATATTCCTATTGACTATATCGCAGGAACATCGGCAGGAGCAATTGTTGCAAGTATGTACTCAATGGGCTTTTCTCCTGAACAAATGGATTCGATTGTTCATACTGACGATTTTTTTAACTGGGCAAATGGAATTATCGATGAAAATTATTTTTACTACTTCAGAAAAAAAGAGGAAAATGCTTCCTGGATCAGTCTGAAGTTTTCACTGGATTCAATAATCTCCACTTCCCTTCCAACGAGTATCGTAAGTTCAATTCCGTATGATTATTCCCTGATGGAAAATACTGCGGGACCTATTGCAAAGGCTAATTACAATTTCGACTCGCTTTTTATCCCATTTAGGTGTGTAGCTGCAGATATTGAAAATAAAAAAACTGTTGTTTTCAAAGACGGTGATCTTGCAACTGCAGTAAGAGCTTCATCGGCCTATCCGTTTTACTTCAAACCGGTTTTGTATAATGGAACAATTCTGTATGATGGCGGAATGTATAATAATTTCCCTGCAGACATTATGCTGAGTGAATTCCAGCCGGATATTATTATTGGCTCCAACGCATCCGGAACCACTACTCCAACTACAGAAGGAAACATCATTTCACAGATCAGGGCTATGATGACCACTCCAACAAGTTTTTCCGTAATATGTGAGAACGGTATCCTTGTTGAATCAAATACTGATCGCTTTGGATTATTTGATTTCTCAAGAATAAGTGAAATCATTGAAGAAGGCTATGTCTCAGCAAAACGAGAGATCGTCAGAATGAAATGGAATATCCAGCGACAGCAGGACAAGAAAGAACTGGATGAAAGAAGGAAAGTCTACAGGAATTCTTTTCCTGAAGTTAAGATCGATCAGTTGCATATTGTCGGACTGAATTCAGGACAAGCTGAATATATAAAGAACATTCTCAAACCCGGAAGCGAACCGATACCTCTTAGCAGATTAAAAGCTCAGTACTATCAGGTTGTTTCGGACCCAAATGTGAAGTCTATTTATCCAATGTTACTCTACAATAAAGAGACGGGATACTTTGATTTAACAATAACACTGAAAAGGGAAAAAGATTTTATTACTCAATTCGGAGGAAATATTTCCACTAAACCTGTGAGTATGGCTTTCGTCGGATTACAATACAATATCTGGAATAAGAATTCATACAACTTCAATGGAAATTTCTATTTCGGCAAATTATATACCAGCGGGCAAGTTCGGATCAGGTTGGATTCACCAAGAAAATTTCCTTTCTTCCTGGAGGCTGAAGCAACTATTAACCAGTACGACTTCTTTAAGAGCAGCAATAATTCATTCTTCACCGAACAAAAACCATCTTATATCCTGAAGTCTGATAATTTATTTGGCTTAAATATCGGGATTCCCTCAAGGAACAAAGGAAAAATAGTTTTTAATGCTTCATGGGCAACGATCTCCGATGATTATTATCAGACGAAAGACTTTTTAGCTACTGATACTGCTGACAATACCTTCATGGAAGGTCCTACAGGATCGGTTCTGTTTGAAGTTAATACTTTAAACAAAAAGGAATATCCTAATCAAGGAACATTTTTCAATATGAAAGTTCAGTATGTTAACTTCAGTGAATTTACAATTCCCGGATCTACATCCAGTGACCGGTCAGTTCAAAAAGATTATCATGATTGGTTTCAGTTCAAGATGGTTTACGAAAACTACTTTAAGCGCTTCGGAAGACTGAAACTTGGACTGTATAGTGAGCTTGCTGTTTCCAATATGAAATTCTTTGCCAATTATACGAGCACTGTCCTGAACAGTCCGGGCTTCGCTCCTATCCAGGAATTAAAGACCATTTATCTTCCCGCATTGCATGCACATAATTTTGCTGCAATTGGAAGTAAAAATGTTTACACACTGAGAAACAACATTGATATCCGGGTGGAAGGTTATATGTTTCAACCCTATCAGGAATTGTATGAAACAGACGATAAGAAAACTGTCTACGGAAAAGAATTTCAAAACAGAAATTTCGTAGCAAGTACAGGCATGGTCTTCCATTCCCCACTTGGACCAATTGCCTTTTTTGTGAATTATGCAGATATGCGAAAGGAGTCATTTTCATTCCTGTTTCATTTTGGGTATTTTATATTTAACAGAAGTGCAGTGAACTAGGAAATTCAAAAGAAAAAAAATAATTTAAAAGCAAACAATAAATAAAAATGAAATTAATAATGTTACTACTAACTATATCACTGCTTCCAGATTTAACGATATATGACTTTAAGATAAAAAGCATTGAGAATAAGGAAATCGATCTTTCAGAATATAAAGGAAAAAAGATCCTGATCGTAAATACTGCTTCAGAGTGCGGCTATACTTCGCAGTACGCCGGACTACAGGAACTTTCTGATAAGTACAAAGACAAATTAGTTATCATAGGTTTCCCTGCAAATAATTTCGGAGAACAAGAGCCCGGAGACAATACAGAGATCAAGGGATTTTGTACAAAGAATTACGGTGTTACTTTTCCGTTGAGTTCAAAGATTTCAGTTGCCGGTGATGATATAGATCCTCTTTTTAAGTGGCTTACTGAACAACCAAATCCGGATTTCACAGGACCGATCAAATGGAATTTCGAGAAAAT
>JBMQEM010000091.1:0-24778 GCA_049363815.1 Bacteroidota bacterium | reverse complement strand
GCTTGGAATGTTAGTTGAGTTTGGTTATAGGTATGAATTAGTAGATTCTACTCTAGAAGTTGATATTCCTGAACTTCTTTCAGAACAATATTCGAATGAATTATCCGCAGCCCAGTTTAAGGATCCAAATATTATTGGTCTTTTAGATTTAGATTGTGTTAAAAATAAACTTAGCGGAAAATCAATTAAACTTCGAACAGTCTTTGAATCTGTATTGGCCAGGGTAAAAGATAAACTAAAAAACATTGCCATACCCACAGATATTCTGACATTATCTTGGCAATATGATTTGCCTAATTTATGTTTAGATCTTCCATTAGGGAAATATGACATAACAAAAATTGAAGTAAAATTTAAATTTTCAGAATACTGGGAAAAAGAAGCCGAAGCATATAAAAATATCACCTACTCTGATGGAGAGAAAAATATTATGAACGTGACCGAATTTAAAATAAAGAACAACACCGGAGAGGAAAATACCTACACTTTTCACCAAGATGTTCGAACTGGCACTTCAAAATTTATTGTAGAAAATAAAAAAACAGGTATTTGATAAGTCATTTTATGATTTATTAATTTAAATTTTATTCTTTGAATCATCAAATTGAAAAATATGAAACTTGCAATTATTAAACAAAAACACTTACTCCAGGCAGCAAGTTTACTTATAAATGACACCTCATGGGCAGAATATTGGATTCAAATTAATGGGAAAGATTATTCATAATTTTCTGCTTTTAATTGGGTTCAAAATATGTTGTTCAAATAGCTTTTTCATTCTCTCATTTTCTGCCGAATTTAAATCATTATTAATTTCCTTCCAATTTCCCAGTATCAATCCTTGGTTTACTGCAATAAATGCAAAAGTCGTTTTTTCAATTTCCTTTGGTCTTGTCCACGCATATATAATTATATTTTCATCTTTTATGTAAAAATAACAATGATACCAAAGATCACTGGTGTCTGAACGCCCATCTTTCAAATCAACTTGCTCTGGCACCTGATATTCTGGATTATTCAATTTAAAATCTTGGATTTCTTTTATAAGTAAATCCTCTTTTATTTCTAAAATATAATCTTCTGAATTTGGATAACTTCCTGGAGCGAAATTGCAGGAAACACTAAAAATTATACAAATAATTTTAGTAATATAAAAATGTATGTTTAGTCTTTTTTTTTCATTTTTTTAGTGCTTATGTATGTCAGGCCGATTATTTACACCTTGATTACTAAAAATATACCACATTATTATATTTGCAACTCCAACTGGGCCTCTATTTAATTCAACTGTCGTTTTTGGTATTGCAGCTAATCCTAATCCTACTCCTAATATAGCTGCATCAATTCTCCAGGAGGGTGGGAAATATGAAGTTAGGGCAATATCTAATTCTTCTGATACAAATTTCAAATCAGCACCAATAGATTTTGATTCAAAGAAAAACTAACATTCAAATATTTAAACAACAATATGGATAGCCGCACGGGCTACTAAAACCCTTGATTATCAGATAGATAATTAAGGGTTTTTGCTTTTTGATATGCCAGGAGTGCACGATTATTAATTCAGGTTTGTTGGGTAGCAAAACGTCTGAATTAGGATTTGTAGGATTTTACGATTTCAGGATTTATTGAGGGATAATATTTTATGATTTCAGAAGTAACCATTGACTTCAAAATATTTATTTGAGAAAACGCAACAATAGTTTAATATATGAGGAGAAATTGACTTGCTTAAAATACATTAGAAATGTATGGCTGAATAAATTTTATTTTTAGCTCATGATACATGAAGAAATAACACACAAAATTATTGGGTGTGCAATGAAGGTTCATTCAACATTGGGGAATGGATTTCAAGAAGTAATTTATCAACGTTCATTGGCTATCGAGTTTCTTAAAAGTGGCCTGCAATACAAAAGAGAAATGGAAATGCCAATTTACTATGAAGACAGAAATGTAGGAACAAGGAGAGTCGACTTTTTTATTGAAAATAATATCATGGTTGAGATCAAGGCTCAGATAAAGCTTGAAGATGTTCATCTTGCACAAGCAATGAATTATTGTCAGGCTTACAATTTACCGATTGGACTACTCATAAATTTCGGAGCGAAAAGTCTCGAATTTAAAAGAGTCTACAATGTTAACCATCCCGAAAACCTGGATTATATTAACAACAAAAAAAACAATAGTAACCCAAAGTAAAATCAAAAGCAGAATTTTCCGACCAGGACTTTAATAAGTCTAGCACCAATAAAATCCTCCAACCCAAAAGTCATACATTCTAATAATCCTGCAATCTAATAATCCTCAGATCCTACAAATCCTAATAATTAGTCTACCACCACTTTAAATACCTTTCTCTCATCCCCACTCCCCACCAAACAAAAGTAAATCCCTGCACTCAACTCATTCAAGTCAACTGCAATTTTATTATAGCCGGGATCAACATCAGAGGTCATTGCAATTCTTGTTCTGCCTGACAGATCTGAAATAATTATAGAAATGCTTTTTGTTTCAGACAATGTTGAATTGTAATCGATGTGTATGAAATCATGTGCGGGATTCGGATAGAGCTTTACCTCTGCTGATTCGCTTTCTGTTTCCTGATTTCTTAACCGCGCCGGAATCACACCAACTGTAACCGGCAATGAGGTTGCAAAACAATAGCCTGCCCGGTATGCCCGGACAGTATAAACTCCTGATGTATTAACAACGATCGATCGTGTGATTGCTCCGGTTGACCATAAATATCCGCCGGCAAGAGTAGACGTAAGTATTACGCTCTGGCCAGGATTTAGGACTGTCGGACCACTGGCTGTTATGACCGGTACAGGTGGCGGTGTACAGCCATTTGCAATTACAGAAACAGGTGCTGATGTATTGGTACAACCATTAGCACCTGTTATGCTCACTCGATAAATTCCCTGCGTTGAAGCTGTAAGGCTTCGTGTCGTTGCATTAGTTGACCAGCGATACAGATTCGCTGTGCTTGAAGTAAGAATCACAGATGGATGACTGCTGGTAAGAGTTGTCGAACTGTTTGTTGTTATGATCGGTGCTGCAGGAGCAGCAAGCATTGAAACAACTTTTGGTGTAGAGACTGCTGAACAATTCGCACTTCCGTACATTCGGACAGTATAAGATCCGGCTGCTGAAACAATGATCGAACGTGTCGTCGCACCATTCGACCATACATATGAATTACCGGGGGTTGAAGTGAGTGTCAGCAAAGTCCCCGGACATATGTTCAAGGAGCCGCTCGCAGTGATCACTGGGACTACAGGTGCAGCCATTGCACTTACACTGGTTACCGCTGAAGTTGCAGTACAACCGGTGTTGATCCCGGTAACAGAATAATTTCCGGAAGTTGTTACAACGATCGATTGTGTTGTTGAACCGTTTGACCATAAATAGGAACTAGCCGGACTGGATGTAAGCATCACAGATCCACCTGCACAAAATGATGTCGGTCCGCTGGTTGTTATGACCGGAACAACTGCGGCAGCAGAAACTGCAATGGTCATTGGTCGGGATAAAGCTACCACTCCTGTTGAATCAGTAACTTTAACAGTAAAAGATCCTGAACTGTTCACAGTGATCGAGCGTGTTGTTTGTCCACCTGGAGTCCAGAAATAAGAAGAACCTTGATTGGCAGTTAACGTAACACTTCCGCCATTACAAAAATGTGTCGGTCCGCTGGGTGTAATGGTTGCGGTTTGGTTTGCAGGCTTGGGCATTGCAGCATAACTGAACCAGGTATAACCATCCGTCTTTATAAAATTTTTAATACTCAGGTCCGGTTCCGCACTTAGAAAACCTGTGTAAGTTACATATGGTTTCGTAGTTGGATTTGTACTGAGCCAATTATACATGTAAGATTGTTCACTGGAGAAAATAGGCAGAACGGTTGTCACTTTCGCGCCGCTTGCAATATCCAACAAACGGTTTCTGGTATACTGATAAATATCTGCGTCCGTTGTCCTGTAAGAATGAAGGAGTATTCTGTCTGCTTTCGATGCCAACTGCTGCATTTGTCCACGGTTCGGCCAGCCCAGATAAACTTCAGAAATAATTCCATTAGCATTCGCAAGCGAATCGATTTTCTGAAACTCCCTCCATGCAAATGCAAATGCGCCTGCAGTATCTGCAGTATATCCATTCGGAGTTAGATACAACATGGAGTAAAATGCATTGATACTGGAGGTAAGCCAGAATTCAAATTCAAAATTGAAGACATTGAATTTTTCAACGGGAAGAACACGACTATTATAATTCATAATCCGCGTAGCAAACGAATTATATGTTTCCCCTGCAGCTCCTACTTGCACAATCCTGTAAGATGTTTTAGCTTTAGAAATGAACGCTGCCAGTTTTGCAACATCGCCATTTGTCCAAATCAGATTGTTCAGATCATATAGTGTAAGATAATTCAGATCATGCGCAACAGCGTATCGGAGTATCTGATTTTCCAGGGAACTATCTCCCAGCCATGATGATGTACTGTTCACGTACATTCCACGAATGTTGTTCGACTGACCTTTTGCAGGCAGCGAATAAAACAAAATGAACAGGAATAAATATGTTATTCCTCTGTTTAAATTAGCGAAAGTGATCATGGGGGATGATTTTAACTTAATTCAATACACTTAATGAGAGCTCCACAGAATCTGCAGCAAGTCTTTTCAGCGAATTCTGAATTGCTCAATACGCAGAGTTTACAAACTTGTTCCCATTTTTGACTTTCGCTTTAGTTAAAAGAGCATGACACAATAGCAAGAAACCCAAAAACCAAATTACCGGTGCGACGGAATTTTATCTTGGCGAGGAATTTTTCATTATTGTTTAAGGTTCTGTTTTTGGGAAGTATTTTTTAAACACGGAGTTAATTGAAAGATAAAAAGTGAAAAATAAGAGTAGTTCTTTTGCTGATAAGATTCAATAACTGAATGATCGCAGTTTAAACAAGCGAAAGCGTAATAATTCTCTTTGAGGCTGGAGGGACTTCCAGTTTATCTTCAACCAACAAAAGCAATCGAATTTTTTGTCATCGATTCTACTACAAAAGTATCGGTTCAGGTGCCACATTGTTTGTATTACTCCTCATGTAACGATTAAGAGGTGACAAGTGTTTAACTATACATGTTCATTGATTGTGGATGATCAGGAATATTGATTTTGGTGATTGAAAAACGAGTGGTGTGGACTCGTTAGTGTGTGTGAAGCCCAAAGCCCTTTTCTTCGGAATAGGGCTTTGGTTTTTTTTCAAATGGCATATTTTTTTCGTTTTAGAAGATAAAAAAGACTCATGGCAAAATATTCAGAAAAGACAGAAAAAAAGATCGGCAAAGTAATGCACGAATTCAAGGAAGGTAAATTGAAATCAGGAAAAGATGGCAAAGGCGGCAAAGTGAAAAGCCGCGAGCAAGCGATAGCAATTGGAATCAGTGAAGCTAAGAAATCAGGAGCCAAAGTGCCGAAGAAGAAAAAGTAGGACAATGAACTTTTCTCCTGATTTTACCTTACCACAAGTTTCTCTTTTATCGTATTTTTCGAATTCGTCACCGACACAAAATACACTCCCGCAACTAATCGAATAGTTGGATCAAGGTCGTATAAAATTTCCCTGTCATCATCGACGGTGATTTCCCTGCGGTAATTTTCTTTCCCTGACATATCATTGATCACTAAAATGATCTTATCTCCTCTGCCCGCTTTCAGATTAAATTTCAAATCGGTTCCGTTGGATGGATTTGGAAATACGTTGAATGTAAATTCACTTCCAAGATCGGTCAATTCAACAGAAACAATTTCTGAATTTGAGAACTGGCCGTCGAAATCAACTTGCTTCAATCTGTAGAATGACAATCCGGGCAATGGATTATTATCGGAAGTCGAATAGGTAAGCTTCTTAGTACTGAATCCTGCTCCATCGACATTTATGATCGGCTCAAATTCATTTCCGTCTTTTGAACGTTCTATCAGGAAATAATCATTATTTGTTTCAGTTGCTGTTGACCACTTTAGGTTAACAGTATTCTTCGCAGTTGCCTTCGCAGTAAATGAGATCAACTCGATCGGTAACGACGTACCTCCTCGTCCGGAAAAACGACTGAAAGATGTTCTTCCATCCCAGCGTAATTCATGCAAATGATTTCCTAAAGCAGAAGCCATATCATTATCCTGCATCTCAGCCGGTAAACCATCTTCAAAAACTCCTGTAGCAATTGTTTCTTTACAAGGCATGATCGTACCACTTCCTACCATATCACCACCGGAAACATCAGGTGCAGGTAAATAATATACATACGACTCATATACAAAGCCATCCAAAAATGCAGTTGCACTCGGTTCAATGGTCCAGTATCTTGAGAGGTACTTCGGATAATCAGTCGTCCATGCTCCCGGAATTCTGGAATCCGTCACATTTGCCGTTAGAAATGCTCCCGGATTCAATGTCGATGCCGATTTCAGGTGAATTGCACATGGCGTGAAATTTGTTCCGTCACCAATTGGAAAACTATACAGGTTCACATTCTTCGTCGCACTTGCTCCTGCACTGTTTACAAAGTGCTTTACATACCCGGAACCGTCTGCAATAATGTAACTTGCATCTGTAACAGTTGCAGGATTTACAATTGCATTTGAAGAAGAACTTCCTAATGACAACACACTGCTTCCAAGTCGCAAATTTCCACTTGTAAGTGTTAGTGTAGAAGTAACAGAAAAATCATTTCCTGCTGTAATCTCATTTGCGGATTTCTGAATTGTCAGGTTATTGAAAATTTCTCCAGATGGACAAGAGATCGTCTGAAGACTTCCTCCGGTAAAAGTAACTGTTCCTCCATTTGAATTGAAAACTCCTGTACTTGTCCAGTTACCGGTAATGTTCATATTTCCTGCTGGCGCTGTTACACCTCCAGTAGGTTCAATTGTAAAATGATGGAAAGTATTTGTTCCTGTTCCTGATATTATACACCAGTCATCAAAGATCACTGTTCCTGAATTCGCAATGAATGTATCATCATTCGTCCAGTTTCCAAAAACCGAAAGAGTATCTGTTGTTGCTATTGTCAGGGAAGCTCCGTTATGAATTTGCAGATCCTTACATTCTGCACCTGATCCGTTAATTACCGGATAGTATGCACGTCCTGCAGGAATGATTGCATCTACAGTTGAATTCGGCACACCACAACCCCAGTTACCGGCATCAAACCAATCAGTAGAGTTGTTTCCTGCAGTCCATGTCGACAAGGCATAAATTGTAACAGATGTAGTTGCTGTTACTACTGCACATCCGCCATAGGCTGCTATTGTATTGGTAACCGTATATGTTCCCGGAGTACTTGCAATAAGATCAATTTCTCCCGTTGCTGTACTCACAAAAACAAGCCCTGCAGTCGAAGAAAAAGTTCCGGCAACTCCTCCACCACTATAAACCGGTAAAGGATTCACGTCGTTCTCACAATAAGGATCGCCCGGATAACTGAAAGTTGCAACCGGCGGCGGATTAACGGTAATTGCAAGTGACCTTGTACTTCCGGTTCCACAACCATTTACAGCCGAAACACTAAGCGTTCCACTTGTTGCCGATGAATTAAAACTGACAGTGACTGAATTGGAGGTTCCAGTTATCGTAGCACCTGAACCTGAATAACTCCATAGGTATGAAGAGGCACCTGCAACTGCTGGAACTGTATAAGTAACATTGGAAGTTGACTGACAAACTGCCGTTTGTGCTGTACTGAATGCAAGAGGTTGCGCTGGTGCGTAGGAGAAGGAAACAGAAACTGTGCTCGTGGATGTACATGATCCATTACTGATCGTCCATCTTAACACATATGATCTTCCTAATAATCCAAGGAAATTAGATCCAGGACTTGTATTCGACATAATTGTTCCACCTGTCCCCGAAACAATTACCCATGATCCTGTCGATGGCGCAACTGCTGCATTTGCATTCAGCAATGTACTAGTTACTCCACATAACGACTGATCGATTCCTGCATCAGCAATATTTGGTGCAGCATAGACACTGATAACTGTGGGATCTACTGCTCCGGATACAGTGCTATTATCATACATAAATCCTGTAAGTAAATAATCTCCACCAAGAGCAGTTGTTGGTAATGTATAAGGTAAAGCGTATACGACAGCAGATTGTGTAGGACCGCCATCGACAGTATAGTAAAGTGTATATGGAAGTGTGATCGGTATATAAGCAGTGAAGGTTACAGGAATTCCTGCATTTCCACAGACCGGTCCGGCAGGCGAGAGTGTTGCAATCGGTTTGGTTGCTGAAATACTTGCAATAGAAAAGTCGACAGGTGTTGTAGAGATCGTAACACTACCCGTTGTTACTACATCACCAAGATTGTTTACTCCTGACGGTGTAGATACAACAGCATCCCAGCGGGTACCATTTTTTTGCGCTATCCGAAGATCAGTATAACCATTTATTGTCATGGAACCATTCAGGTCACTTTGTGAATCCCATGCAAGTCTTATCTTTGCCGTTTTTGATGCAGTCGAATTCACACTCCAGTATTCCATGACGTTCTCAACAACTAGCGGATTGTTCAGATTGACTGCTGCACCCGATGGATTCGGAGAAAAATACTCAACTGTCCATAAAGAAGTAGCAGCGGAAGTTGATGTGATCGTACAATCATGACCCTTTCCTACTGCAAGCTTTCCAATCGGATATAAGAATGAATTACCATTCAGGAAATTCTTTGTCAATGGTCCGTTTATGTAAGATGTAATTGTACCTCCTGTTGGCACAACAGCAGTAGTAGATGTATTTACTATGCTAAGTTGATTTGTCGTTGAAGTTGTAATGATACCGTTAGTAAGCATCAGATTTCCTTTCACTTCAACACTACCATTTGAACCAATGCTTAATCCTGCTGTATTGTTGATCTCGAAATGATTGAAACCATTTGTTCCGGTAAAATCACCGAGTGGTCCACCAACAGACTGAGCTGTCAGACCGGCAAATGAAACGATAGCCCCTGCTCCTGATCCGGAATTGAAAACACCCGTATTGTAACGCTCCATTGTTCCCAGGATCGTAAGCTTCTTGTTATTCGAACTATTATCAAGTGTCGGACCATCTATCTTCAACCTCTGACAAATCGTTAGATCAGTATTGGGTAAAATTCTGGTTCCTGTTCCTGATAAATATAAGTATGGAATATTGGTAAACCCGGGAAGGAAGATAGAATAAGTTCCCGTTCCTCCGTATTCAAGAGTTCCCTTTCCTGCACAATCAATAAATGAAGTATAAGTACCTGCAGGTAAATTTCCACTCTCCACATATAGAGTCGGCGTTGTGGCCGGATCTATATTCGGATAAGTGACCTGATCGATATCGACGTTACCAAGATTATGACCATATGTAGGTACAACAACTCTCAATTTACCATTTCCGGTAATTGTTGTCTGGTATGCATTACATTGATTTACGTCTGTTGTAATTGTTGTATTAATAATTACTTTAAATCCATTTGGACCACCGACAGGACAATCCTGCAATCCATTAGCAATGTTTGTCCATTTTGTATTATCAGACCATACACCATCAGCATTACTGATGTATGTTGGCATATTATCCGGAATGGCAGTATCATTACCGCAGGTATAATTTCCGGAAATATTTGTTCTGCTTGAAAAACTAAAACTTATCGAGTGAGTTGTTTCATCAACATTATCAGTTGCTGCACCGGGTGCAGATTTAAGCCACAGAGTTCCCGGATTTTCCAACCATGCTGAAACATAATTACTCTCCGGACCTCCTACTACATCACTTACATCATAAAAATACTCTGCATTTCCGGTAAACCCGGCAAGACCTGAACTCTGTACACGCCAGTAATATTTCAGAACATTGTTCGGATCCATTACTGATGGTGCATACTGATTAACAGGAGTAAGATTTATATAATATCCTAATGAAGTATTGGCTGTGATGTTATAATCAACCGGAGTATATTTTCCGGTAACACCTACAGGGAATGTAAACACTGCCCCACCGGTATTAAAGAACTTACTCAGACCCGAGCTGCTTGATACCCCATCTGTCTTAATCATTTTTGTGACACTGAATGGAGCTCCACCAATGCTACTCGATTGACTTAATGTAAGTAAATTTGAACTTATAGTCAGAATACCTGTCGTTAAAACAAGATCATTCTGCAATGAAATATCATTAAGGGTAATTGCTCCTGCTGAATTATTCAATTCAAGTCTGCCAAATGCTCCTGTTCCTGAAATTTGCTGCTGTGTAGTTCCTGCAAGCATAATTCCACCACCAGAAGTATTGTTGTCGACGTATGAAGAGTTGTTCGTCAGATTTCCTAGTACAGTAATTTTATAATCAGTCGCAACAGGATACAAAATAAGAGTACCACTATTGATTGAAAGATTTCTGTTAACAGTAAACGAATTGTTCACACTTAACGATCCCGAACAGGAAATCATCTGATCATAAAAATTTGTCACAGCAGAACCATTGATATTCTGATTTATGCCATTGAATGTTGTTGTATTGGTACCATATAAATAAGATGCCGCAGCACCGTTATTTGTAAGATCACCTGCGATACTTACATTAAAATTATTTGCATTTAAAATACTGTTTGCATTTGTAAAAGTCAATGTACCCTTTAATACAAGCGGATTTACAGCCAAACCTACAGTTGCATTTCTTGCTGCTCCAGCACCTGTTACAGTCATGTTATACAATGACACATTTGCATCCATAGTATAATTCTGAGTCGTATTCGGAACAACGTTATTAAATAAAATCGTTCCGCCGGTCGTCGAAGAACTTGTCGGTCTCAAATACAGATCACCGAATGTTGTACCACCTCCACGAACAATTGTCAACGTTGATGTACCTGACATATTAAAACTACTACCTGCATTTACGATCTCCAGTTTTGCACGCGTAGCCGCTGTTGCAGCTCCTGCAACAGATGTTAATCCATTAATTGTTACTGCACCACCTGTCTGATTATACGAAAGTGTTCCGTTGGTACTTGCCGTCGGTCTTCTGATCTGTCCGTTGACATATAAATTTCCACCCGACACATTTATCGATGCATAATTTCCTGAGTATTCAATATCATTATTAGATAAGGCAGTTCCGGAAATTGGTCCGATATAAACTTCACCATTTCCAACATTCAATGAACCAAACAATAGAAGATCACTTGCATCAGCAGTTGCATTTCCGATATGTACCCTGACATTATTGGTATTGGAAGGCATATTTACCGAAAGTCCTGCAGTAGCCGGAATCGTAAATGCACCTGTAGAGATATTGAAATTTTGCCCAGCAGCCGGATTAGTACGTGCATAAATGAATGTACCATTTTGAAGAGTCAGCCAGTTATTTGTCAACGTATTTAATGTACCTGCTATGTCGAGAGTCAAAGTTGTCGCCTGCGAGTTTCCTTTATTAACGATCACCTGTCCGAATGTCGTTACAGGGTTATTGGCAGTATTTGAAATTGTGGCATTAGTAGTACTGAAAAAAGTAAGTGGAATATTGGTAAAATTACATCTACTGACAGTACTTGCAGGAGCATTTATGATTCCGTTTGTATTGTTGATAAGACTTCCACCAATAGACATTGCTTTTAATCCATTCCCATTTCCCCAGTCATCGATAGCACAATTTGTATTTCTTACATACACATCTCCATCAACAATAATATTCTGTAATGGATGTGCAGCATTCATATAAAACCCAAAACCACCACCCTGAATATCCATATCGCCCCTGATCGTAATTGTTTTTGCAATTACTGCTGTAGGTGCAGTTGGATAGGTACCATTCCATGTAGGTAAAAACCATGAATCGGCATTCTGTCCTTGCGCTGTCAGTGTACCATAAATTGTAATACTTAAATTACCAAAAATGATATTGGATCCACCAAGTGGTGCCAAAATTAAATTACCATACGTAGTCTTAGTTTGCGGCAACCAATATGTTGTACCTGCTGCTGCATTCGTTGTATATAATTCAGTTGTACCAAGACCAATATCAAAACTACTGAAATCACCTGAAGGAAAAGTATATGTTGAACCACTAGGATTCAAAGCTGCTACTCTGATCGTACCATTTCCACCGGCATCAGAAAGCACCATACTGAAATTACTCAACGTGTAAGTTTGCACATCAAGCGCACAACCTGTCTTTATCGTCAGGTTAGCGCAGTTAGCAGTTGCAGATATTCTGACGAAATTATTGTTTTCGATAATTACAATACTACTAGGTCCCGGATAATTTACTCCGGCAACCGCTCCGGCCGGAACTGCTGCTCCGCCTGAAGTGTACGACCATGTCGTGTTCGCACTCCAGCTTGCATACGCTCCTGAAGTTCCGGCAATACTATAAAAAATCAATGGTGTTCCGAAGGCACCGCCTGCTGTTGTATTATCACCCGCTGTATAATCATCATCTAAGAAGTTTGCACTGTTTGCGGGAGACGCCCAGTCGGTGATCGTTTGCGTACCTGTATTAATATTTGCAAAATCCCCGTTGTTCCACGTATTAGTTGATACGTCAAACAAACTCGGAATATAATTTCCAATTATTCCATTCACATCTAATGGTGAATAGATAAATGAATGCGTTACTTTTCCGGCATAACCGGTAAATCCTGTAGAACGAATTCTCCAGAAAAATGTCAGACTCTGATTCTTTACTGTCGTTGCGGGATATTCATACCCTACAGGTACAATAGTGATTGAACCATATGTCGAAGGACTTGAGCTGAATCCGATCTCGGCAGGAGTATATGCATAAGTAGCAGGCCTGTTTGTAGAAAAACATCCTACAGGAAAAGTAAATGGAGTATTTGATAAATAGGTTTTTGTAATTCCACCATCGCCGGATTGACCGTTTGAATGTATGTAACACGTATTGGAGAATCCCGATCCTGCAATGATGGATCCGCCGGAAGAAATTGAGAGGTTATAAGATGCAATATTGAAGATCTTATTTGAAAGAAGATTTAATACTCCATCAACTGCTATGTTTGACAATAAAGATACCGGTGCTGCTGCTGCATTTGTATTATTCAGCTCTAGATTGCTGAATGTTCCACCACCATCTATTGTTTGTGTAGTTGCAGCAGTCGTTAATGAGATTTTTCCGGCTCCAGTATGCAAACCTGAGTTGTAAACATTACCAGCAACTGTAATGATATCACCATTGTCATTTAATGTACCTGTTGTCAGATTAAAAGTTCCTGCAACATTAATAGCAGTTTGCGAACCGGCCATGTTTAAAATCTCACCTGCCGATTTTGTGATCGTCAGATTATTCAGTGACAATGCACCGGCAAGATCTACGGTGAATGTTTGAGTTCCCGTACCATTAAAGATCGTTGTGTTTGCACCAGTTGTATAAGATGTTCCGGAAGCAACAAAATAATCCCCGCCAATTGTTACATTCTGTGCATTCGCGTTAAAGTCACCGGAATTCAATGTAAGGTCATTCAATACAACAAGTGGATAAGCAGTTGTCAATCGTACTGCAGAAACTCCGCTAATTCTATCGATCAGAACATTTCCCAGAGATGCTGTAGAAGTAATAAAATAATTCGCAACATCCGCCAGCCCTGTTCCTGTTGTTGGAATAATTTCCAATGTTCCGTCAGATACACTGATATTTGCTACTGATGATTTTACATCAAAGGCTTCACCTGTGGCTACGTCACAAACATCAAATATTCGTATCGTACCGCCGGTCATTGTAAAAATATTTGCTGCCTGTTCAAGATTAAAACTTCCAAACCCGGTACTTATACCGTTGATCGCACGATTGGTATTCAATGTAGCAGAACTTGTATCAGTCAGATCACTCATTGATGTATATGCTGCTGGTGTTCTTTGAAAGCGTCCGCGCAATATAAATGTACCACCTGATTGTGAATACGAGGCAGAGCCTGTTGCAGACAAAAATTGTTTTGCATCAATGATACCGCCATTGATCACAAATGATCCAGATGAAACACTTGAAGTTATTAATCCACCTGATTCACGCGTTGACAGGTAACCATCATTGACTTGCAACTTTCCGAATATTGCAACTGAACTATAGCCACCAGATGTAACACCTATGGCTGCATTGCTAGGTGCAGAAACTCCATAAGTAACATTGACCTCTCGGTAATCATCGGCAGTTGACAATACAAAAGTTTCCGGGCCATCAAGTATCAATGCACCGTTCGATGGAATGTAATAATCTGAATTAGGAGGCCCGGCTGTTACACCTTCAGTTAATGAAGGTATTGAAGTTTGTCCCTGCAATATTAAAGTACCGGTCCTGATCCATAATGCCTTTCTGACATTTGGGTTTGCAGTAACAGCTGCTTCAGTTGTCAATGTATTGGCACCAAACAATCTGAAATCAGAATAGGTTTGCGCACTGATCGTAAGTGAATATGTCTGATCGGTACCTTTATCCAGAATCAGGTTATAAAAATCAGTAGTTCCGTTACAAGTCATTACATTACTTGTCGGACCTTGGAAATAAACAGATGCTGCACCGGTTGTCGGACCTGCTGCGGTTGGAGGAAATGCATCATATACAGGATAAGTAAGATTCGTAAATCGAACAGTACCATTATTTACAAGATCGCCTTTAAGAATGACCGTATGGAAGTAAGTGTAATAATTTATGAAAGGCGCTGCACCACCTACTGAAACTGCTCCTATTGCAGGATTTGTAATCCCATTTCCGACTGCAATTACACCACCGGCATCAACAGTAACATTTCCGTTTACGGTCAGATTCAGCTTAGCAGTGGCAACATCATTATTGATGCGGAATGTTCCACTCTTAACATATAAGTTCCCATTCAAAGTCAGGTTACTTAATTGTGTCGCTTTAACCAATGGTGAATTTATGGTCAAATTATTATACGTGGACTGGAAAGCAGGTAAAGTAAAATCGGCTGAATTATAATACTCTGTTGTCCCACCATTCAACGCTACAAAAGTATTTGTGGCAGCGACTGGAAAACTGACTGAAGCAAGTCTTAATGTGCCCTGCCCCGCTAAAGTTGTTACTCCGGAACTGAAAGCATAAGTAGACATATCAAGGGTACTACCGGCATTGATGGTGATATTCAGATTCTGTGTTGTAATATTCGCAGGAAGAGAAACTGTACGACCGGTAAGTATTACAACATTATCATTGTATCCAGGAATTGTACTTCCAATCTGAAGCGTTCCACTCGGATCCGAAGTCCAGGTTGATGCTGTATTCCAGTCTCCGGTCATGTAAGAATAGTAGGTCCCGTTTCCACCCATCGACCAATACCCACTGGTGAAAGAAGTATTTCCGGTAATAGTAAATGTATTTGCACCATATGAACTAACACCGGTCGTCGGTGGACTTTGAACTGTTGTACCCGGAGGGTTAGGTAAATAAACTATATTATTCGATGCACCATTTAATTCAGAACTGTCGTATTGGAAAGTAGCAGTTATGGTCTTATTACCAAGACTGGTGATAAAATCCCAATACTTAGTTATATAAACAGGATTCAAACCTGCAGGGACTGCTCTGATACTATAAGTTCCTGTTGCAGGTACAATTGAAGAGAGTGTCATCGGTGAATAAACACTATTTGATCCAATAGGATTCAAAGCCTGGGAACTTACAGCATTCTTGATCAGGTAACCGGTCCCGTTTGTTGAGATCATATGTGTTGCATCAAATGCACCTGTAATCGCCCCCACTGCATTATTCGATATTGTTAGATTGAAATTTCCAAGTTCTATAATTCCGGAACTCAAATTGAGTATTCCGGCAACAGTTACATTACTGAGCAGTGATTTTATTCCACCACCTGAAATGGTAAGGTTATTATATGCAACAGTCACTGTGGAAGTAAGAGCAGGAATATCCTGCGTTACACCATTGAAATTAAAAGTATTTGAAGCAGCAACATAATTACCTGTTGTGAAAGTTGCAGCAATTGATAAAACATTTGAAACACCGATCGTACCACCGTTCCAGAAAGTAACATTCGTTGCTGCACGGGCACCACTGATCGTAAGGTTGTAAAAATTAAGCACTGTACTTGGCGCTACACCTGCGATTGTCTGAGCAACTCCGGCACCCGAGTAATTCACGGTATTGGGATTGGTAGCAAAGTCTATCGTTCCTGATATAGTAAAAGGGTTTCCTGTAACGGTCAGATTAAGTATTCCGGCATTTGTAAAATTTCCAACACCGGAAATCAGGTTCGATACCGTCAGTCCGGTAACAGCATTTGTTGAATTATTTGTAACTGTTTTTCCGGCTGTACCGCAAACTATTCTGTAAAGAGTAAAGGCATTCGCTCCACTGATACTCTGGTCATTTACTGTAAAATTATAGATAGATGTATTCGGTGTAAATGTCAATCCATTAAATGTAATACCACCATTGAGTGTATATGAATTTCCGGCTACTGAAGTCGTCCATGAACCATTTGTATTAACAGACACCAAACCAACAAAAGTATTTGTTCCGGTTGTACTGTTATCATCTAAGATTCCGTAATCGTTGATGTTAGTTATACCATTTACTGACAAGGTAAAAGTACTCAACTGCAATGTGACTCTTGGTGTCAATCCTACTCCTACTATAGTCAGGTCTTTGTTTACAACTGTTGTTCCTGCCAGAGTTTTTGTCCTTGCTGTCAGTGTTGCTCCATTATAATTGCTGATCGTAAGATAATTATAAGTCAATTGCATCACCGTCTGTGCTGCATCAGCATCGTAATAAACGGTTTGTCCGGCATTTCCGGATGTAAATGTAAATCCCGCTACGAAAGTATTCGTTGCTCCCCTAAGATGCATTTCATTGTTTGCACTTCCACTCATATCAAGCGCTCCGGCTGCACCTACACCTAGATTTCCTGTGATCACAACCGACTTATCTGTTGTTCCCATGTTCAGTGTACCGTTAAGAGTACCTGTACCTGCGACATTAAAGTTTGTTGCAACAGTTCCCAAATTAAAAGTTGAACCGGCAGCAATTGAAAGATTTCCGCCGATGTCGGAATTGCCTTGAAGTGTTTTCACTCCGGCACCTGATAAGGTCAGATTCCTGTACTGTGTACTTTCGAAAACAGTTTGTGCTCCGGCAAGATTATATGAAATTGTACTTGCAACAGCAGCCGTTACCAGGGAGCCAATTGAATTTGTTGCACCATTTAAATTCAGAGTATGCGTTCGGGAACCGGAACTCATATCTAACGTACCTCCGCCGGACAAATTTCCAGTGACCGTTACAACACGAGCACCCGTTGCTTCAAAAGCGAGTGTTGATGAATTGATATCTAATGCACCGGCAACTGTAAATCCGGCGGCCGGTAAAGTCTTTATACCGCCAACTGATGTCGACAAATTAAAATGAGTAAAATTTCCGATGGCTTGATTTCCACTACTGTTATAATTTATTGTCCCTGCTGTCGGCGCAGCGCCACCACCACCAACTGCACTGGTAACACTTCCCGTCCCTGTAAAAGTTCCGCCAATAAATAATGTTCCGGTACTCCCGGCAGGAAACAGAACGTAATTCAACGTATTTGCTCCCGGCATTGCAATGTTTCCTGTCACAGTTACAGTTCCTGACACAATTGAAAGATAAGAATCTCTCGATGCTGTTCCGGAGTTGGTCATGGCAATACTGCCGGTTGTAAAATCTCCAAGCAAAACTGTCAGATAACTGTTGATGTTATTCGAAGTAGGTCCTGTAAGTGTGGTTGCTCCGGTAACATTCAACGTCCACGCTCCCAATCCATCAAAAACCAGAGCAGCATTATTCGCTGTAGCGGTTATTGTAAGGGCCCCGATAGGATTCGGAATAGAATTATCTAAATTTACTATGTGGTTGTTGCGGATCGTAACTGTACCGGTTCCCGCATTCTTCCCGGGATAATCACCTGCAACAGCAGCAACGAAACCTGCACCGTAATCTGCCTGCCATGTTGTGTTTGATGTCCAGTTTGACGAAGCTACGCTTCTGTAGTCACCATTTGCTGCATGTAGTTGTGAATGTAAAAACGAAAAAAGAAAAACCATCTGAAAACACTTCATCACAAAAGTGAATCGGTGATTCAAACGCATGAAAAAGTAATCTGAATTATATCTGATTTTAAAACGAAGCATTTAATTGGATAGTGTGGTTGTGTGTTGTTGTGTGGATAGTCCAGTAAACGCTGAATCTTGAATTATTCGCATCAGATAGTGGATGGTTATCACAATGCCTTCAAGGTTCCGCAGTTTTTTCCTTAATTACATTTTCTCTTTATTTTCCGGTTAAACACAATTGAATTTTGAGTTGTTTTACTCAATCAATTTATATCATTTAGATGCTAAAGAGTTTTAATTCAAGTCACCAAAACACGAAACCGTAAGAAAAAAAGAAAATCGACAGAACTTCCTGTTATACCTAAAAATGAAAGCTGATAAAAATTAATATTTCAAAGTCTTTAAAAATAACGCCATCAATTTAACTAAATTCAAACTAAAACTTTAGTGTAAGAAAAATATTCATTATGCATTTAAAGCACCCTTTCTTCAGAAATACTCCCAAATCATTCCAATACATTCTGAATTTCTTAATCCTGAAACGTCAATTAGGGAACAATAAGTTTGGTTTTTTCAACATAATCCTAGCTTTTAACAAACCGCGCTCTTTCAATTCCACTCCTAAATTCAAGTACCAAAAAGTAACTTCCGGTTCTTAGTTCTTCAATATTTATTGAATTTTCAAATTGCGAAACTTTTATCATACCTGACTTTACAATTTCACCAAGCATATTAACGACTTTAAAATTTACAAATTCATTAAGCGATCTATTCAGATCAAAACGGATTGTTTCTTCTGCCGGATTAGGATAAACCAAAGAGAATCCGGAAACACTTTCCACGACAGAATTCAAATTACATATTTCAATCGATAGACCTCCATTATTTTCTGCTAATGTACCATTCGTTTCAAAAATGACCGGAACCCAATTTCCATTGTAAACACTTGCAACAAGATCAACCGAATCTTCTATGAATAATAAACCTGCAGAATTACAAATCAAAGTGTCATAATTTTTGTCTGAACGGAAAAGGAAGATATCCGTTTCTCCGGCTCCCTGTCCATAGATCGATCCTGAAACTATTATCTCCTGCTGAAAGTTCAAAAGTATATTTACGGCAGTTTCATCTTCCGTAGGAGTACCTATTCTGAAAGCACTGATAAAATTTCCGGAGGAATCGATCTTCAAAATTGCTGCATCATAATACCCAGCCACTGATCCAATGGCTGTTGAACCACATATCAAATAATTTCCATCTTCATCAATTACCATATCTTCTGCCCTGTCCTGTTCATTTGTTACATAAATTTTTTGCCAAATGATATTACCAGTATCATCCAGACGCATCAACAAAATATCAGACAAAGGCTGCCCGGAAGCAGTTGTAGTTCCGGTCATAATAAATCCTCCAGTGTTCAATTCAAACATCTTCCCCGGATATGTTTTTCTTAATGCAGGAGAGGTATTGTACGTCTTTGCCCAAAGTTGATTCCCTACACTATCTGTCCTTATGAAAAATAATGTATTGGAATAGAAACCATATCTGGATGTCCCTGCTACAAGATATCCTCCATCATCAAGTGTCAGGATCTCATCAACATTTTCAATATCCGGGCCACCGAAATATTTTTTCCAGATCACATTTCCCAGGCTATCTGCCTTCAAAAACATGAGCTGTTCGTCTGAGCTGATATCACATTGCCCACCTAATAAAAAGCCACCATCACTTGTAACGGAAATACATGATCCGGATTCATAATTACCTACCTTATAGTTCTTCTGCCAGATGAGGTCTCCTGTCAAAGAGATCTTTGCAACGTTCAGCAATGAATACCCTGTGATCATATCGACTGTTTGCCCACAGAACAAATATGTAGAATCTTTACATGCATCGATCCAGTAGATCTGATCTGCATCAATTGTTCCATAGGTGCGCGTCCATTCGATATTTCCATCCACATCTGTTTTTACTACATAGCCATCCGCATTATTTCCCGGAGAGTTTCCATAGCTTAATGTATAACCCGCAAGAACAAATCCCCCGTCAATTCCCGGGATCATTTTATAAGCACCGTCATCATACAATCCACCGATCGAGCGTTGAAAATGTTGCGCATCAAGTCCGGAAATACTCAACAAGAAAATTACCGTAAATAGGATTGGTTTCTTTTTCATATCAAATGAATGGTTTAATTATTTTTCTCAAAGTATACTTTAAATTTCTTAAAAACTGTTAACCGCCCAATACCACATTGAGATGCAGGTACCGTGATGAAAATTCTCCAGGATAATGTCAACCTTTTAATCCCACCGAATACCTTCTTCACCCTATTTAACCTCCAACTGACCAAAATGACGGAAAAGGCAGGTATTTATTGACTATTTTTTCATTACCAATTAAGTAACCGGTAACCCAAACTAGTATGATAAAATTTCTCTCCCACTTTATAAATTCAAGATCAACTTTTAAAAACCTTTTGATCCTGAATGGAATCCTTTCTTGTTTACTCTTCTATTTCTTCAGAGACCTGACTAGCGGAGACGAGAAACATTATCTTAGTTATGCGCAAGGACTGGAATATGGAAGGTTTTCTCAATGGTGGTTTCTTCCAAATTATATTCCTGATACAATAAGAACTCCCGGATATCCGGTTTTTCTTTTTCTAATTGAAAAGATCTCCAGCAGTATTTACTTTATCAAAGCTATTCAGTTTTTGATGTATGTACTTTCGGTTGTAATGATCCTCAACGTCGCTGCTTCTTATGACAAAGGATACAGACTCAGAAATATCTTCCTTTTGCTTTTGCTTCCATATGTGCAACTGGCAATTTTTACTGTTGCCATTCAGCCGGAAGCACTCATGACGTTCCTACTTACGCTTTATATTTTTATCGACTCAAAACCAATTAAACCGGAATGGAAAATCACTTTTCTTGGTTTACTGAGTGGATGTATTTTTCTTGTCGGTCCCATCTTCCTGTTCTTTCCGTTGATCATGTTTATAATTTCAATTGTTTCGAAAAGAAATAAATTTTCATTTGGATTAGGACTTTCAATGGTCATAATTTATCTGCTTACTATATTACCATATGGTATCTGGAACCTTAAAAATCACAATGTGATCAGTCTGACACCAATTGAAAGTGCCGGTGGTGATAAGATCTCCCTGTTTTCTTCATTGAATCAAGCCGGCAACAATATGATCGATCAGAGCAATGAATCAGATTACATTGATTCTGCATGCGCACAATATCTCTCACCGAATGATAGAATTAACCTCGCCGAAATGAATAATTATAACGGCTTCCAAAAGACATACAATGCAAAATACACTTTGGCTAAAGAAAAATTATTGAAGGAACAAACGCTAAATCAATTAAAAGAAGAACCTGCATCTACTTTAAAATCAAAAATAAGTACGATGTTCCGCTTATGGCTTAACGAAATGCAACTTTCTGAATTAAAAAACCCGGATCTCAATAAAAAATTTGTTTCGACTTACTTCACTGTTATTACCCTTGTCTTCTTTCTTGCATCACTCATACTTATCCCGTGGGCATTTTACAAAAAGAAAATTTCCTGGCTTCATTCTCAAACAGTCATAGTTCTGATCGTCTATTTCGGAGTCGCGCATATCTTCTTTTCACTGCAGGCAAAATACACCATACCACTTCGGCTGATCATCCTTTTGCTGCTTGCAAGAACAATTGTTGGATTGTTTTCGCCCACAAAAGAAACTTTAAAATGAAGCATGAAAAACCGGGTTGGAAATTTGAAATTACTAATGCGAATTCGAACTAGCCTATAAAATAACTTCCGACTTCCGATTTTTGAATTCAGAGGTAGTGTGAAAGTGGATGGCATTAAAACTATTCTTGATCATTTTCAACATCCATTCATTTTCCGAAAGATAAACAGGGTTTTCTTCTTTGTCGTAAGCGATTGCTGAATTGCGGCTGCTGATAAAATGATTCAGTTGTGCTTCTGTGTCTCCTGTGATCCAATATGCTTTTGAAAAACTTAATGACCGGAATTCACACTTAGCACCGTATTCATGCTCGAGACGGAATTTTATCACATCAAACTGAAGTTCGCCGACAGTTCCGATTATTTTTCTGTTTCCAGGTTGTTGAGTGAATAATTGCGCTACTCCTTCTTCCGTTAATTGCTGAATTCCTTTTTCAAGTTGCTTCGCTTTGAATGGATCACGATTCTCAACTTCCTTAAAGATCTCCGGAGAGAAACTTGGTATGCCTTTGTAATGCAACATCTCCCCTTCTGAAAGTGTATCTCCTATCTTAAAAATACCATTGTCATACAATCCAATTACATCACCCGGATAAGCTTCTTCGATCAATGTCTTTTCATTGGCCATAAAACTCGTTGGATTCGTAAAGCGTACTTTTTTATCGAGACGGGTATGGAAGAAAAATTTATTTCTTTCAAAACGTCCTGAACAAATTCGTAAAAATGCAATTCTATCGCGATGATTCGGGTCAAGATTTGCATGGATCTTAAATACAAAGCCTGAGAATTTATTCTCTTCCGAATTAACTATTCTTTCTTCTGCTTCCCGTGCAGAAGGTTGAGGTGCAATTTCCAGGAATGTTTCAAGCAATTCCAGAACTCCGAAATTGTTTACAGCACTTCCGAAAAATACCGGAGCTATTAATCCATCACGATACAAGTCTTTGTTGAATGGTTCAAATACTCCTTCAACCAAATGAACATCTTCACGTAACTTATCTACATACTTTTTCGGAACAAACTTTTCCAGTGAGTCGTCTTCAAGTTCAACGATCTTCGCTTTGTTCTCAGAAATTCCTGTCTTGTTTGGCTCGAATAAATTCAGTTCACGTTTATACAAATTATAAACTCCCTGAAATGATTCCCCCTGACTGATCGGCCAGGTCAATGGTCGCACATGGATCTTCAATTTATCCTGAAGCTCATCAAGAAGATCAAACGGATCTTTTCCTTCGCGATCCATTTTATTTATAAAAATGATAACCGGGGTACTACGCATACGACATACAGCCATCAATTTTTCTGTCTGCTCTTCTACTCCTTTTATACAATCGACTACAAGTATAACTGAATCGACAGCAGTCAGGGTTCTGTACGTATCCTCCGCGAAATCTTTGTGACCGGGAGTATCCAGAATATTCACTCGCTTCCCTGCATAATCGAATCCCATTACTGAAGTTGCAACAGAGATACCTCTTTGCTTCTCAATCTCCATAAAATCGGAAGTTGCAGTCTTGCGGATCTTATTGCTCTTTACAGCTCCTGCCGTATTGATCGCACCTCCAAAAAGCAACAACTTTTCAGTTAAAGTGGTTTTCCCGGCATCCGGGTGAGAGATAATTGCAAATGTCCTGCGTTTGGATATTTCCTTTTCCAACTCCATAATGTGTTCTATTGACTTTAAGGCGCGAAAGTAGGGATATTTTTGCAGTTTCTGTTTGAATTTGGATGTCATTGGCTAAAGCGAATGAATTATTCGATGTTAATTTTACAGATTATCAGGCCCGTTAGGGCATGACTGTCTCGTATAGTCTACTATTACCAAAAGTATGACCCTAAAGGGCCTGTCATTTCCAAATTTTTATATTAATTATGAATTCTTGAGTTTAACTCACTGAGGGAAATAAATAGCCCGAAAAGACTACCTTTGCCCCTCAAATCAGTAAAATGGAAATTGGTAAATACAACGATTTAACGGTGAAAAGCATGGCAATGATCGGACTCTATCTGACAGACGGAGAGACTGACGTGCTTTTGCCTAAAAAATACATTAAAGGAAATCCAAAAGTCGATGATCAGATCAGTGTTTTTGTCTATCTCGACAATGATAACAGACCAATTGCAACCACACTACAACCATTTGCTTGTGTTGGTGATTTTGTTTTTATGACAGTGAAAGATGTCAATTCTCACGGTGCTTTTATGGATTGGGGAATTGCTAAAGATGTATTCGTTCCTTATGCCGAACAAAGGGAAGATATGGAAATTGGAAAACAATACCTTGTTCATTTATTTATCGATGATCATTCAGAACGAATTACTGCTACAACAAAGTGGGGACAATACATTGAGAAAGAACACGACCTTGAAGTTGATGATGAAGTACAGATCTTAATTGCAGAACAAACAGAACTGGGTTTCAAAGTGATCATTGATAATAAATTTGAAGGACTGATCTTCAAAAACGAGATCTTCGGCGATGTCCGTCCAGGGGATATCAGTCGTGGTTATATTAAGAACATTCGCTTTGACGGCAAAGTCGATGTGAGTTTACAACCCATCGGATATCATCATGTCGAAGATAATAAACTTGTTATTCTACATCACCTGAAAATCAATAATGGAATCCTCGATCTAGGCGACAAAAGTCCTGCTGAATCAATTTACAGCAAATTAAAAATGAGCAAGAAGAATTTTAAGCGAACGATTGGCGGACTGTATAAAGATAGAATTATTACTGTTGGGGATTATGAGATCAAACTCACAGGGAAAAGTGAAGAATGAAAAATGAAATATAAAAATCATTTTTATTCAATCAGGTCCTAACTTTTGAAGATCTATTTTCCTCTTCTGGTTTTCATTTCAAGTTTTTCATTTCAAAAATTACTGTCTGATTGAAACTTAAACCCAAGTCGTTTTCCGGTAG
>JBMQEM010000090.1:0-25110 GCA_049363815.1 Bacteroidota bacterium | reverse complement strand
CTCATACGCCTCATTGATCTTTTTAAACTTCTCCTGCGCATCTTTCTGATATTCGGGACCGAGATGGTGAACTTTATCGGGATGATATTTCACTGCCATCCTTCTGTAGGCTTTTTTTACTTCTTCGTTTGTTGCAGTTTTTTCTACTTCAAGAATTTTGTAAGATGAATCTGCCTCTACAATGAACATTGCCTTGATGCTGTTGAAGTCTGGTTGAGAAACGCCTATCAAATGACTGATCTGGCTGATAACATTCAACTCTTCTTGTCCAACACCACCATCTGTCGACGCAAGTCCAAAAAGTAAATGAATTAATTCCAGTCGAGATGGTGGATCAACATACTGTCTGATCTGCTGACAAACCTGACCGATCTGGATTTCTTGTTTAAGAATTTCACGGAAGAGCAGCATGCGTTGCTGAGTGTGTGCTTCACCGAACTGACGGTTAAAAAAATTACGAACGAAGTCAAGTTCGGATTTTAAGATCCGTTGATCCGCTTTCATCACAGCAGCACAAAGAACCAGCAAAGCTGCACTGAAATCATTTGGTAAAAATCCGGGTGGCTGATTTACATTTCCGGAATTAATTTTAATACTGCTTTCTTCAGTTATAGATCCAAGAGCAAAGCCAAGAATCCCTCCTATCGGACCGCCAACAGCCCAACCTAGTCCACCAAAGATCCATTTATTCCAACTAGACATTTTCTTTTAGTGTTTTGGACATTCACACGATTCCTGTTTCAATACATCGCGTATCACATCCAGTGTTACAATATCTAAAGTTGCCATTGTTTTATTTACAACTTGACCTTCTTCTTTATCTTTTAATTCTTTATTGATGATCATCTCTGCCATCATTGCTCCGATCTTTTTACGTTCATATTTTTTAAAGATAATAAACGCTTTTAATTGATCGTTATTCATTTTTCGACAGGTATCGATCATTGTTTTTCTGTCAACTTTCATAAAATCAACAGGATTCTTTGTGTAAAGATCGACAAGATCCCATGAATTATTGGTACGCTGATAGTCGTCAGAAATTTTATGCAGAATTCTGTACCTGAATCCTTCTGTATTTGTAATATAAGCTTTGTTATCTACTTCAACCATTCTGTTGAACCGCGCTTTTCCTTCCGCTCCATACCACAAATAGGTTTTATTGAACTTCTTATTCAGCGCACGGAATTTTGCAATATCAAATCCATTCAACCGGTCGAAGTATTTATTCCTGATCGAAATAGTAGAAATTTTTCCCTTCCCTTTTAATGCAATTCTTTCCCAACCTTTAATTGCTTTTTTTTCACCGGGCACAGTACAATAAACGGTGTTCACGATAATATTATTCGCAACTAATTTATCAACCACAACATCGATGTCTGTAGTACCGGTTGTTACATCACCATTACCAACAAGAAAAATCATTTTAATTGCATCAGGCTCTTTTGACCAGGAAATTTTTTTTAAACATGTATTTAATGTCGCGCCAACATATTGATCTCCTTTTTCGATCCGTGAAGGAATTTTATAAAGAAGGCTGCTGAGTTTTTCAAAATCAGTACTGAGATCTTTGATAACACGGGTATAACCATTTTGTTTTCCATAACTGAATCGTGCATACGTAACCACAGCTATCCGGTAATTCGGCTGCGGATTACAATTCGAAAGTGTATACCAATAATCCCAGATATGATTTCTTAGGTGATCGATCAATCCATTTGAACTACTGCTCAGATCCATTGCAATTACAATATCGACCTGACGACCGGTCTTTATCTGTCCTTTGACAGAAACAGAAAAGAGTAAGAGCAAAACAAGTAAAATCCGAATGATGTGGTGGTGCGACACGATTTAAAATAATTCAGTGGGCCGCAAAGGTAGCAATCCCGCAAAATTCTGAATACCTTTGTTGCAAATGGATGCAATTGATTTACAAAACCTGAAGCAGGACTGGGAGAAATTAACCCAGTCATTGGCCAATACATATGGAGAAGAACCGGATCTTCAAACGATACTTTTTCTGATCGGCATTCAGGAGTTAGGTAAAGGGCCGATGAAATATTCAAAAGATGAAAAGCAGGACCTGATGCACATTGCAGTTTGTCGTCTGATGAGTCAATTCGGATATTATGAACTGGAAGGTCTCGATCAGGATGGCTGGCCGCATTGGAAACTGGTTAAAAAGCTTCCGCCGTTGACATTGAAAGAGCAGGATTTATTGTTGAAACAAGCTGTAATTGAATACCTTAAATAGGTTAATGACTTACAAATAAAGTGTTACACTGACTGTTTCATGCTCTTTTAATCGAACCACAGAACGGGCAGTATCAGTATTACGAATCGCTTCTGCATTCAAATATGCTTCGAGTTCGAAAGAAAATTCAGCTCTACCTGCAGCATCAGAGATCTTGGTCACCCGAAGATTCGACTGAACCCCATTGACATTATTGACAGCGGTGTCCTGCCACAAAGTTACGGAAGCCCCTTGTACTGAACGACCTGCCGAGTCAACCACTGTTATTACAGCAACGGTAGGACCATCTTTTTTGCAAGAACTAAAGGAGAAGACACAAAAAACTGCTGCTACAACAAGGGCAGTAATAAGTCCGCCTCTCTTTTCTGAATTCATTTGATTTTGGTTAATATTGTAGTCAATCTAATAACACTACAAAAATATAATAAAATGAAGAAATTAAGCATTCTTTTTTCACTTTTATGTCTCATTTATGCTTGTAAAGGCCCGAAAACTGCGACAAAAACGAAAGAAGCTGAAAATGTTGAACACGAAGTGCTCATTTCAACAGATATGGGCGACATAACTGTGAAGCTTTACAACTCCACACCTCAGCATCGTGATAATTTTCTTAAACTGGTCAATCAGCATTTTTACGATAGTTTACTTTTTCATCGTGTGATACAGAATTTCATGATCCAGGGTGGAGATCCGGAATCAAAGAATGCAGCTCCGGGAGTGATGTTAGGCAATGGTGATGTTGGCTATACAATTCCTGCAGAATTTGTTGACTCACTGTTCCATAAAAAAGGAGCATTATGTGCAGCACGTACTGATAATCCGACGAAAGCATCAAGCGGTTGTCAGTTTTATATCGTTCAAGGACAAGTTTTGAAAAAGGAACAAATTCCAATGCTTGAAATGCAACGTCATTTGACATTGAGTGAAAAGCAAAAAGAGATCTATACAACAGTGGGTGGAACTCCTCATCTCGATAAAGGTTATACTGTTTACGGCGAAGTAATAAAAGGACTTGATGTACTTGATAAGATTGCAGCTGTTAAAACGGCACCCGGTGATCGTCCTTTGCAGGATGTAAGAATGAAAATGAAACAAATTAAATAAGAGATCAGATCCAATTACTATTTACTACTCACCAATAGAATGCAAGAAAAGATTGACACGCTCATCAGTGAAATAGAAAAGTTCGCTGCTCAGTCGAAAGAAGAAGTTGAAGGATTCAGAATAAAATATTTTGGAAAGAAAGGTGTATTGGCAGATCTTTTTTCCGAGATGAAAAATATTGCACCTGAAATGAGAAAAGATTTCGGGCAAATGGTGAACAGTCTGAAAGTAAAAGCAGAAGAAAGACTGGAGTCATTTCAGCAAGCTTTAGAAAGCGCAAGTGATTCACAAAAGCCGAAAGATCTTGACCTGACATTACCCGGTGAACCGAATGCATTAGGTTCGCGTCATCCGTTATCATTGGTAAGAAATGAGATCCTGAATATTTTCAAGCGCATTGGTTTCACAGTTGCCGATGGTCCCGAGATTGAAGACGACTGGCATAATTTCACTGCATTGAATTTTCCGGAAAATCATCCGGCCCGTGATATGCAGGATACATTTTTCATTTCTCAGGAAGGCAGTACAGATTCTATTGCATTGCGTACACATACTTCATCGATACAGGTACGGATCATGGAGAATTCGAAACCTCCGATCCGCATTCTTGCACCCGGTCGTGTATACAGAAATGAGGCGATCTCTGCCAGAGCGCATTGTTTCTTTCATCAGGTTGAAGGGTTATATATTGATGAAGGAGTTTCGTTTGCAGATCTGAAGCAAACGCTTTTATATTTTGCGCAGGAAATGTTTGGTTCGGATGCAAAGATCCGTTTACGTCCGAGTTATTTTCCATTCACAGAACCTTCTGCTGAAATGGATGTAAGTTGTCAGATCTGTAAAGGCAAAGGATGCAATGTCTGCAAGTACACAGGTTGGTTAGAGATCATGGGTTGCGGGATGGTAGATCCGAATGTACTGGAGAATTGCAAAATCGATTCCACAAAATACACGGGCTATGCCTTCGGAATGGGAATTGAACGGATAGCAATGCTTCGGTATGATGTAAAAGATCTGCGGTTGTTTTCAGAAAACGATGTGCGCTTTTTGAGGCAGTTTAAGAGTGAGTAATTCACTAAGACAAAAAGTTCGGTAATAAAATTTATTCTGCATTATTCACCCAGGCTGATCTTGAAACAGTATTCTGTTTGGAAATTTTGTAATGCTTTCCTTCTTTAACAACAGAATACATTTCAATTACAACTTGCTTTCGGTGCTTCACTTCATAAACAAAATTCACACTTGGTGGTGAATCGGGTTCCTGAATTGATTTTTGCTGAAGCAAAGTAAATGACAAGGTATGGCCCAAAGCCTGATTGAGTTGTTCAAACTTTGCAATTCTGTCTTCGTCACTTTCGCCATTGTGCATTTCTTCAGAATAGTAATCAGACAGATTTGTATAATCGTTTTCATTTATCTTTTGCATAAAGTCTTCTACAAATTTCTGAGCGTGCGTTGGGTCGGGTATTTCATGGGTGCATGAGATAGAAATTAAGGAAATCAGTAAAATTGTTTTGATAAGCTTGACAGGGTTTTTCATGGAATTATATTTATAGTTATCCTCTTAATACAGAAAAATCGAAAAGGTAACCCTTAAAATGATTGTCCGACCCTGAAGGGGTCGCATATTTGTAGAAAACGAAAATTGCAAAAAATATTTTAGACCTCGGAGAGGTCAGACCAAATCACGCGCCCGCAATCGTTCTTGAAGAATCACAATATTGAATATAACGAAAAATATTTGTTGGATTGGATTGAATATTGATCTGTTAAATATGACCTCTCCGAGGTCTAAAATATTTTTTCCTGTGAATTATTTTTCTACTAATATGTGACCCCTTCAGGGTCGTTTTCAATAGAAACCGTTGTCACTAAAATTAATTGATTAAACATATATTCAGATAATTATAAACCAGCAAAGCCGTATCCCACACACATCACACCCAAACTCACATTAATTTTAATACGCCCTTTCATTCACCCCTTCAATATAATTCACAAACGCTTTACACACGACTCTGTTTCCACCGGGTGTTGGATAATTTCCTGAAAAATACCAATCACCTCTGTGGTTAGGACATGCTGCATGCAGATCTTCGATCTTTTGGAAAATGATCTGTAAATCAGCTTTAAGGTCTGACGGACGAACAAGCTCTGAAATTTTATTACTGATCTGTTCTGCTGTGAATGGTTGATAGATCATACGGACATAATTCTTCATTTCCTTTCCGCCTATTGCCAATTGCTCTTTGCAACGCGCATAAGTTTCGTCAATGATATGCTCCAGATTATTTTCTTCCAACAATTGTATTGCTGCTCTGAATGCGATCAGGTCACCGATCTTCGCCATATCGATTCCATAACAATCAGGATAACGGATCTGAGGTGCGGAACTAACAACAACAATTTTCTTCGGACCTAAACGATCAAGCATCCGAAGAATAGAATTCTTCAGTGTTGTTCCACGAACAATTGAATCGTCGATGACAACTAAATTATCAACTCCTTTTCTTATTGTACCATAAGTGATATCATAAACATGTGTAACAAGATCGCTGCGTTCGTCATCATTCGTGATAAACGTACGAAGCTTTGCATCTTTGATGGCAATTTTTTCAGCACGCGGACGAATGTTAAGGATCTCCATTAATTTTTCATCGGTCAGGTCATTGCCCAACGCTTTTATCTTGCGCTTTTTCACATCGCGCAGATAATCTTCCATGCCATGAAGCATCCCGTAGAAAGCAACTTCAGCAGTATTCGGAATAAACGAAAGAACGGTATTTCTAAGATCATAATCGACAGATTGCAATGTCGACTGACATAACAACCGGCCTAACTCTTTTCTTTCTTTATAAATATCAACATCGCTTCCACGTGAAAAATAAATTCTTTCGAATGAACAACTCAATTTTTGTGTCGGCTCATTGATCAGCTCTTCGCCCACTTTACCATTCTTGCGGATAACTAAAGCATGTCCGGGTTTGATTTCGTTTACTGATTCAACGGGAACATTAAATGCAGTCATGATCGCAGGACGTTCGCTTGCAACGACGACAATCTCTTCATCACGATAAAAGAACGCAGGTCGAATTCCTGCAGGATCGCGAAGAACAAATGCATCACCATGACCAAACATTCCGGCAATTGCATAACCACCATCCCATCGATGCGATGAATTTTTTAAAATTCTTCCAATGTCAAGATGATTTGCAATGAGTGGAGAGATCTCTTCCTTACTATTACCTAGCTTTTTAAACTTAGCATACTGTAATTCATTTTCTTCATCAAGAAAATGTCCGATGTTTTCCATCACTGTAACAGTATCCGCTTTCTCTTTTGGGTGTTGTCCGATCTCTACTAAATCCTGAAACAGTTCATCAACGTTTGTCATATTGAAATTACCGGCAACAACCAAGTTACGGCTCATCCAGTTATTCTGTCTTAGAAACGGATGGCAGGCTTCAATACTATTTCCACCATAAGTACCATAACGCAAATGACCCAACCACAACTCTCCTGTAAAAGCGACATTTTCTTTCAGCCATTCAGGGTCAGACAAATGTTTGGGATTATTTTTTCCGACCTCTTCGAACTTCGCCTGCATTCTGCCGAAAATATCTTTGATCGCCTGTTTTTCATTACTCCGGTAACGGCTGATGTATCTTGATCCGGGTGCAGGGTCAAATTTGATGTTGGCAACCCCCGCACCATCCTGGCCTCGATTGTGTTGCTTTTCCATCATTAAATACAGCTTATTCATTGCATAAAATGCTGTACCGTATTTTTCCTGATAATATGAAAGTGGCTTAAGCAGCCGAATCATAGCGATTCCGCATTCGTGATGGAGGAAGTCAGACATGGTGCAAAGATACGGTTTTTGATCCAATCAGGATTCTGTGCCGGCTGGAAACTTCCTCTATTTAACACGGTCTCCCAGGACAGAGACCTGGGAGATTCACCCCACTCTCACCCAATTTTATATTCTTCTTCCTGATTCACAAGATTTGCCGGAGGAATTGAAATAGTGAAAACATGCAGATTTTCCTTGTATTCATATTTGATCTTGGCGCCACAATGGTCTATGATCTTTCTCACAATTGCCAAGCCTAAACCAATACTATCGGGAGATTCACCTTTTTTAAAACGGTCAAAAACTTCATCCGGCGAAAGTACAGGAGGATGACCACTATTGGCAATTTCAAATTTATCCTTGCGGAAAGTGACATATAAGTCTCCGTTTTCAAGATTGTATTTTATGGCATTCGATAAAAGGTTGGTCAATAAAATATCTGCCAGATGTGGATTCATTCGTACCAATACCTGATCATTAATATCCAAATGCAGCTGAATATTTTTAGAAGAAATAAATAACTCAAGGTCTTCCAGCTGCTTCTTTAACAGTTTTCCCATCTGCAATAATTGCAATCCGGCGTATTGGTCATTATCGATTCTGGTCAGCATGATCAGACCTTTATTCATTTTCGACAAACGGTTAACAGAATCAAGAGTACTCAGGATCTGATTAAGTTGCGTTTCATTCATATCACTCTGAAGTAATAATTCCAGTTTTGAACGTATGATAGCCAGCGGAGTCTGCGTTTCATGCGACATATTCTCAGTGAACTCTCTGAGGTTTTTATAATCGCGTGTAACTTTATCGGTAAGTTTGGAAAGTTCTGCATTGAGTGCATTGAATTCATCAACCTGACTTCTTTGAAAAGTTGTCTTCCCTCCTTTTTGCAGATCGAAAGTCTTTAGCACATTCAAAGCCCGGTAAAAAGGATTCCATATCTTGCTGGAAAACCAACGGTTCAGAAAATAAAAACATGCAATGATGTCAAGTGCAACTAAAATTAATGTTGCGAGAATTCCCTCTGCAAGCTGCTCCGTCTCTGTTAATCTACGTGCAAGTTTAATCCTGTAACTTTTTCCGTCAACGAGTTGCTCATAGGTCATCATTCTGTATGGAACTTTTCCTTTTTCATACAGGTCATAAATTGAAGTGTCCGTCATGACGACCCTGAAAGAAGTAAATTTTTCTATCGGTTCAATTTCAATTCTATCACCAAAAATTAAATGTTGTCCCTGGATTCCTTTCTGGTGTTCGAGTTGTTTAGCAATTTCACTTTTCTCAAAGAGCATGTGCTCTGAGATCTCATTATCGACCAGATACAAAACGCGATATGCAAGAAAGGCACTGCTCACCAATAATAATACTAAGGCGATAGCGATGTAATAGCGGTTTGTAAGGTTGAGTAGTTTCATTCAGATGACAATTTATAACCGACACCATAAATCGACTTCAGGTAATCGTGCGCTCCATTGTCTGTCATTTTTTTCCGAAGATTTTTGATGTGGCTATAAATGAAATCAAAGGAGTCGGCCATATCAGCATGGTCGCCCCACAAATGTTCGGCAATGGATTCCTTTGTTAAAACTTTATTTTGATTACTCAGGAAATACAATAATAATTCGTGCTCCTTTTTTGTCAGCGAGATCAGTTTATCTTTCACATACATCATCATTTCATCAGGCACAACTCTGATCTCATTAAAGAGAATTTCGTTCTTCCCCTGAAAAGCTCTGCGGCGAACTACCGATTTTATGCGGGCAACGAGTTCCGGCATATAAAAAGGTTTGGTCACATAATCATCAGCGCCAAAATTTAATCCAACTAATCTGTCATCTAATGAGTTTTTTGCAGATAAAATGACAATACCCGTTTGTTTTTGTTTTTGTTGCAAGACATTTATCACCTTTAAACCACTGCCGTCCGGCAAACCAATATCAAGAACGACACAATCATATTCATAGAGATCAGCCTTTTCGGTAGCTTCAGCCAGTGTTTCAGCTTTCTCGCAGGTCATTCCTGACTCTTTTAAAAAGATCAGCATTGAATCCAGCAATTGTTTTTCGTCTTCAACTATAAGAATCTTCATACTTAATTTATTATTGGTATTATCTAATTAAATTTGGAATCCAATTTAGCGATCTTTCACGCTGACTCCACAGCGTAAAAGTAAAATAAGGACTGGCAGTTCGCTAACAATTTACAAAAAACTTCTATACTGTTCAGATTTCATCCAGAATCGTAGTCTAAGTTTGACAAATAATTAATCCCCCACATATAATAAAATGAAAAAGTTAGTACTACTTACCGCTGTTTGCACAGCACTCCTCATTACTATGTCTGCAGAAAAGATGGACGATAATGGAAAAGCCGGTTATACAAACTCTCCTGGTGAATTGGATTGTACAGATTGTCATGATACATATACACTGAATTCAGGAGGAGGATCTGTTACATTGACATCAACAAATATGACAAACTGGGTTTATGATCCCGGAGTAACTTATCATATGACCGCTACTGTGTCAAGGGCTTCAAATGAACTTTTCGGTGTGTGTGTTGAAGCATTATTGCCTACAGGTGCAAATGCAGGAACGCTGGTAATTACAAATACTACTACTACACAGATCAAAACCAAGACCATTAATGGTGTTTCTCGAAGAAGTGTTGTACATAAATTAGATGCCGGTCAGGGAGTAGATTCATTTGCCTTTTCATTCGACTGGACAGCCCCTGCTACTAATTCCGGTGACGTTACCTTCTATTTTGCAGGAAATGCATCTGACGCTGATGGAAACGAATCTGGTGATTACATATATGTAGACAATAAGGTTTGTGCGTATAATTTAAGTAATGACATCAATTCGATTGAAGCGCGAGATAAAATCACAGTTTTCCCTATACCTGTTCAGGATCACTTTACTGTGAATTATGATCTGAATACTGCAGGAATTGTAAACATCAGATTATATTCAATTAAAGGAGACCTCGTTTCTGATCTCTCAACTAAAATAATGTCTGCGGGAAATCACTCTGAAAAATTCTATTTGCCGATGGCAATAAGTCCGGGCAATTATATTCTGAGTATTAAAACTGATTCAGGAACAAATAGCCGCAAAATCCTGATAAACTAATCTGAACAAATCAAAATTCTTGTTCAGCTACGAATTATTCCTGTTCATCTATAATAATTATTAATTACTGCGTAATTTATTAACCTTGCGAAATCAGGGTTTTAAAATAAGTCCAAATAAATAAATGAAAAAAGTTCTTTTTGTTCTGGCAGCATCTGCGTGGTTTTCTGCCTGTACCAATGACAATCTGGAAGAATTACATCCTTCATGCGACACAACAGAAGTTGTATCCTTTGCGAATGTTATACTTCCAATAATGAACAGTTCTTGCGGAACCGATAATACCGGTTGTCATATCGACAATTCAGCTGATGGCGGCTATGGCCTGGCGAATTATACTGATATGATGGAATACTTTGTATCGCCTGCAAAGGATCTGAAATTTATTCGTACACTTACTCATGATCCGGCTTTGACCTCAAGTTTATATATGCCGCAGGGTGCTGCCAAATTAGATGACTGCAGTATCATGAAAATTCAGGCGTGGATCAATAATGGTAAACAAAACAATTAATAATTAAAGTGACGTGAAAAAAATATTCCTACTACTATCTTTATTTGCATCGTTTACAATTGTAAATGCTCAGGATTTGCTCGGAGATCTGGAACCAACAGCCGGCGAGGATTTTGCTATTGCAACATTTAAATCGACGCGATTAGTGAATCAGCATACGATTGAAACAACAGGTCCGAGAACTCTTGACTTCCGCATCTCGCATCGATTCGGTCCGGTAAATTCTGAAGCTTACAATGCTTTTGGTTTAGATGGACCTGCAAACATCCGTTTAGGATTAGAGTACAGTCCCGAAGGTCGTTTCATGTTTGGTATAGGACGGAGTTCTTTGGATAAATTAGTGGATGGTTTTTTAAAGTATCGCTTACTTCGCCAAAAAACTGATAACAGTATGCCGTTTAGTGTTACACTTTTGGCATGTGCATATTATACAACTCTTAAAGATGGAAATGCGGCAGCAAACGGTTTTGATCGATACGAATTCCGTTCTTCCCGTTTTTCATATTGCTATCAACTATTGATCGCAAGAAAATTCTCTCCGAATTTTTCATTTCAGGTTGCTCCATGGTTAGTTCATTACAATCTGGTAGACCTACAGTCAGATAAAAACGATGCTTATGGAGTATCTGCTTTATTCAGATTGAAATTCACTAAACGTGCAGCTATCACAGCAGAATATGGATACCGGTTAAACAAATACACAGCTCTTACCAGAACAGAAAACGACAACTATTTCGATACGTTCTCTATTGGTTATGAACTTGAAACCGGAGGTCACGTATTCCAGATCCATTTTACAAATAGTTTCGGTATTACAGAAAATCAGTTTTTCCCAAAAACAGATACAAAATGGGATGATGCAGGTGTACGTTTAGGGTTCAACATTTCAAGGGTATTCACTTTGTAAAAAAAGAATCTGTAAATCAGGAATTAAAAACAGTTCTATAATAGAATTAAAAAAGCCATTGAAATATCAATGGCTTTTTTAATTTTTAAAACGGAGAGCGTTTTTATAATTCAACTACGCCCAACACCTTCATTGATTGTTTACTTTGTATGAATGAAATTATCCGTGAATTTTTATTCAGTGTAATTCCTTTGACAGGAATTTTTACTTGTGATGCTTTTTTCACTCCATTAACCGAATGCAGTAATCTGACTACATGATTATTGATAAATTTCTTATTTGAATTTACACCGGCCTCAACATTTGTCAGGATTCCATCTTCTGTAACTGCCAGACGAAATACAGCGTTCATGTCATCCTTTGAAGTATTGTAAGAAATATAAAGCGTGTCATTCACAATTGAATCTTTAACTACAGAAAATTTAAATTGCTGCGAAACAGAAAGGGCATTTTTTATTTCTACTTTCAATGTCGCCTCTTTTGTTCCGCTGAAACTTTTAGTCCCGTTTATAACAATCTCAGGAGTATACAATTCTTTCTCTGCCAGTACCCTGGAATAATTCTCCTGTCTCTTTGTAAAATAAAATTTACTCAGCGGGTCTTTCCAGCCCAATCGATTCCAGTAATCAACATGATATTCCAGGACAAAAATATTGCTCCCGTTTTTCTTTTCAGCAGCAACGGTTCTATAGAGAATTTCTTCAGCAACAGGACTCGTTTCATCGCCTTGAGAGGTGAATAGTTCAACAAAGGCAAAATTATTTTGAGCTTGAGATTGTAAGGTGGAGAAAACAAGAAAGAGAAAAATAAGTTTCATTCTGTTCATTTGAGGTTAAATATAAAACACTAAGATCATTAGATTTAACACAAAATGCACTAAGTATTCCGTGTTCTTATTGTGAACTTAGTGCACTTAGTGTTAATATATTTTCATTACACGAACTGTTCCTTCTTCAACCCAAGCCATTCCAAAGCGCTTCCATTCAAGAGGCGTTCTTTCATTGCATCAGTATATGGCATAGACTCAATTAATTTTCCCGGACTTAATTCGCCGAGCGGGAAAGGATAATCTGTTCCAAGCGCTACTCTTTCTACACCAATTAATTTTACGATCATGTCCAGCATCATTGGATCATGAACGAGTGAATCGAGATAAAATTTTCCAAGATAATTTCTTGGGTTAACCGGATTATCGATTGCAACAAGATCGGGACGGACATTGAAACCATGTTCAATTCTTCCGATTGTTGCAGGAAAAGATCCGCCACCATGTGCAAATGCAACTTTCAATTTTGGTAATCTTTCGAAAATTCCACCGAAGATCATTGAACAGATAGCGAGTGATGTTTCAGCAGGCATTCCAACCAGCCAAGGCAGCCAGTATTTATTCATTTTTTCTTTGCCCATCATATCCCAAGGATGAACAAAAATTGATGCATTCATTTCCTCCGCTGCTTGGAAAAAAGGAAACAACTCAGGAGCATTGAGATTCCAGTCATTCACATGTGATCCGATCTGAACTCCTCTTAAACCGATCTTCATGCATCGTTCCAGTTCCTTGATCGCTAGATCAGGAGATTGCAACGGTACAGTGCCTAAACCGATGAAACGTTGTGGATAGTCTAAGATGATCGCTGCTATATGATCATTCAGATACATTGAAAGGTCCAGGGCGTCGTCGGGTTTTGCCCAGTAACTGAACATGACCGGAATAGTTGACAACACCTGTACACGAACACCGTGCATGATACTTTCATTCATTCTGACATTTGGGTCCCAGCAATTATCCTGAACTTCGCGGAAGAATTTATCATCGATCATCATCTTCGCACAACAAGGCTTATGATGATCTAATGAAACAAATCCTCCATAACCATATTTTGATTTGAAATCAGGAAGATGAGCAGGAAGAATATGGGTATGTATATCAATTTTTAGCATTCTTCTTCTCTCTTGTAATTTTTGCTGCTAATGATTCATATTTTTCCGCATTCGGAATATCTCCGATATTCCTGTAGGTTACTGCTGCCAGTCTGTAAGGCTCAACAAATTCAGGATCAACTTCAATGGATTTAAGGAAGTATGCTATTGCAGTACGGAAATTATCCATCGCATCCTTTCGGTGCCTTTCTGCATTTGCAGGATCCTTTGATATTGCTTCCGTTGAACCCTGACCAAAAACGCCATAAACACTTGCAAGATTATTTAAAGCGTGAGCATAATTTGGATTATATCTTACAGCTATTTCAAAATATTTTTTTGATTCAACAAAACGTCTTTGATTAAATAATAAGAATCCATAATTATTATTTGTAACCGGGTTAGTATGATTATACTCCAGCGATTTTAAATAGTCCAGTTCGGAAAGAGAATCCTGTCCCATTTGTTTCAGGATATATGCCCGCCGTTGATACCCATCCGCATACTCCGGATAAACATTTATAGCGCGGGTCAGATATTCTACTCCTTGCTTTTCTGCATTATAAATTGCTGCGCTGTCGGGAAGTTTAGCAAAATATTCATCAGTTGTGATGTGATTTGCCATATAGAATAACATATGCGCACTATCCGGAGTCTTTTTTACATCGGTAGAATACAATGTGTAATCATTTTTCCATTCCATGCTTCTGGCATATGTCTGAACAGAAAATATAATACATATTAATCCGGCCGAAACGATAGGCATCTTGTAAGAATTGAAAAAATTATTCCATGACTTGAAGATCTGATCGGAGAGATCCGATTTGAATAATTTGATCAGCAGGTATGCGACTACAAAACAGAATCCAAGTGATGGAATATACATTAACCGCTCACCGTAGCAAGTACCGATCAGCATGAATATGTTTGAAGCGACGGAAGCAGTAACGAAAAAGAATAATATTCCGAACGCAGCTTTATCCTTGCTTTTGAACTTGACAAGAGAATAAACCAGAGCAGCACCTAAACCAACAAATGACAGCAGGAATTTCCAGTCAGTTGCAGTAACCGCTTTGAAGTGGTTGTAAGAACCGTCGGCAATAAGAGGATAGGGAATGATAAGTGTTTTTACATAATATCCCAGCATATAAATAGCATTGACTCTTTGAGTGAAGAAATCAGGCAGGCCGGCAATGTAATTATCGATAACAGGAATATCAGATTGCACTCCACCGAGAATTTTATTTCTGATCAGCAGAAAGACAACAGAACACGCTGCCATTGCACCAATTGCTCGGAAATAGTGCTTTTGTTTTGCATCAGTAAAAAAATAAAACATCAGTGGTATGGCTACAATAAACGTCACTGTCGATTCCTTTGCAAAAAGAGATGCCAGAAAACAGAAAACTGCAAGTAGAAATTTCGATGTCCTGTTTTCTTTTATCCAGTCGTAAAAGGCTCCGGCACTTATAAGACACAACAGAAAGGTCATGATCTCATCACGGCTTTTAATGTTTGAAACAACTTCTGCATGAATCGGGTGAAAAACAAAAAGAAGTGTTGTTAAAAACGGCAGGATGAGTTGGCCATTCAGATATTTGCTCAACACTTTAAAGAGGACGACTGCGGTCAATGCAAAAAGCAGAATATTTATAAAATGCCCTAAAGCAGGATTGTTGGGAGCGATCTGCCACTCGACTGCGAACATTGCTTTGGTCAGTGGACGGTACAATGTGTAATCCACAATATTCATCCCGTACCTGTAAGATGACTTAAAGATCTCGGGAATTGCACTTACTCCTTTTTTGGTCTGAGTATTATCTTTTATTAATCCAAAATCATCAAGAACATAATCATGTCCGATTGTACTGACAAACATAATGAATGCTAAAGCAGCAAGTATAAATGCAAGAGCATTCCTGAGTGAATTCTGTTTGTTCTCCTGTTTTTTGATTTCCTTCGGAGAGAATGTACCGCTTTCCTTTTGCAGTGCAATTTTTTCTTTTCGTGTAAGTTTTGTGGACATAATTCTATTAAGCCGTTAATACGGGTGGTTCCATTACAGTTCCACATTTTTTACAAGTTCGGAGATCAACATTGCTATAAAAGTTATTCATGACTTTCGGTAACTGAGTAACAATGTCGGTCATGACAAAATACTCTTCATGAATTTTGTTTTTACATTTTTCGCAATACCAGATGAAACCATCTTTCATTCCTTCACGACGCTGAACTTCCATTACAAGTCCGACAGTGTTGGGCCCTCTTCTTGGAGAATGCGGAGTTCTTGCAGGCAACATATAAATTTCACCTTCACGGATAGGGATATCGACATGTTCGCCATTGTCCACTATCTTGACTGTAATGTCACCTTCAAGCTGATAGAAAAATTCTTCTGTTTCATTGAAATGATAATCCTTGCGTGCGTTTGGCCCGCCAACTACCATTACTATAAAATCCTGCTCCGGAGTATAGATTACCTGATTACCTACGGGTGGCTTTAACAGATGACGATTTTCATCGATCCATTTTTTAAAATTAATTCCTGACTTAGCTGCCATAATGATTTGGTTTTATTTTCCGTTACCGGGAGTTTTATTTGATGTAAACATTTCATTTAGCTTTTCACGGATTTCCGTGAAAACTGTTTCGGCGCGGCTTCCCGCTTCTTTAGCAACTTCTTCAATTTTATCACGAAGATGATCCGCTTTATCTCTGTATGAATTTCCAAATTTCCCGCCGTTGATCACATTATCGATCTCACTGTGAAGAAAGGTCGGAAACTTTGATTTCAGTTCTTCGCTTACAATTTCTATTGATTTTTTTGCCTGTTCACCGGTAACACCGGTATTGCCCACGATCTTGTGAATAAGCGCTTCCATGTCTGTTTTATAAAGATTATTGATAGTTTTGTTGTCAATTCAAAAATAGACAAAGGTTTTTGACAATTCAACATCCTTATGAAGATAGATTTAACCGGGAAAAAGGCAATAGTTTGTGGAAGTACTCAAGGAATTGGTCGTGCTTCGGCAGTAGTTTTGGCAGAAATGGGCGCGAATATTACGTTAATTGCCCGTAATGAAGAGGAACTTCAAAAAACTGCTGCCTTACTTCCATCTAATGGCCAGAAACACGACTACATCGTAGCCGATTTCAGTCAACCGGAAGTTCTCCGCCTGAAGGTGGATTCATATATCAAGGCCAATGGTCCGGTTCACATTTTGGTCAACAATACCGGTGGTCCTCCCGGAGGTCCAATCGTGAATGCAAAAAGCGAGGAATTCCTGAGCGCATTTACCAACCATCTCCTTTGCAACCAGCATCTGGCGCAAGCAACTTTTGACGGTATGAAAACTGCCGGATACGGGCGGATCATCAATATCATTTCAACTTCTGTTAAACAACCTCTGAAAGGATTAGGTGTTTCAAATACGATTCGCGCAGCGGTAGGAAACTGGGCAAAGACCTGGGCCAATGAAGTCGGGGCTTTCAATATTACTGTCAATAATGTTCTACCTGGAGCTACAGGAACCGGTCGCTTAAAAAGTATCATAGAAAATAAATCAGTAAAGTCGGGAATGGCAGTTAGTGCAGTCGAGTCAGAAATGATCGATGAGATCCCGATGAAACGTTTTGCCACTCCTGAAGAGATCGCCAATGCAGTAGCATTCCTTGCATCACCGGCAGCTTCCTATATTACAGGGATCAACTTGCCAGTTGATGGAGGACGAACGGGGAACTTATAACAATCATTCTATTCAGTAGACTATCATTACGGAGTTTATAAATATCAATTGCGAATATTAATGGAAAAGATCAGAATTCAGAATTTTATCAATGGTGAATTCATAGCGCCGCTTTCAGGAAATTATCTTGACAATATTGATCCTGCTACAGGCGAGGTATATAGTTTTATCCCGGATTCTGACGAACGCGATGTTGAGTTGGCGGTGAAAGCTGCGCGTGAAGCATTTCCATCATGGTCGATGATGCAGAAAGAAAAACGTTCGGCGATCCTTATCAGGTTATCGGAACTGATCGAGGCAAATCTGGAAGACTTTGCAGTTGCAGAATCGATCGATAATGGTAAGCCTGTCTGGTTATCCCGTTCTGTTGATATACCAAGAGCAGTTTCAAACTTTCACTTCTATGCAACGGGAGCGCTGCATGTTTCTACGGAAACACATGCAATGGAAAATACAGCATTGAATTACACCTTACGCACGCCGATTGGAGTAGCGGGATGCATTTCACCATGGAATCTTCCACTCTATCTTTTCACCTGGAAAATTGCCCCTGCCCTGGCAAGCGGTAATTGCGTGGTTGCAAAACCATCAGAAGTAACGCCTATGACAGCATACAAACTTGCTCAGTTATGTAATCAGGCCGGCATGCCTAAAGGCGTTTTGAATATTGTTCACGGGCTTGGACCCAAAGTGGGGATGGCAATTGTTTCTCATCCAAAAATTCCCGTGATCAGTTTTACCGGTGGAACAAAGACCGGTGAAACAATTGCAAGAACCATTGCTCCGATGTTCAAAAAAATGTCGCTTGAACTGGGCGGAAAAAACCCGAATATCATTTTTGCAGATTGTGATTTCGAACACGCTGTGAAGACTACAATAAAATCTTCTTTCAGCAATCAGGGTGAGATCTGTTTATGCGGATCAAGGATCTTTATAGAAAGACCGCTGTATGAAAAATTCAAAGCGGCATTGATCGAAGAAGCCAAAAAATTAAAAGTCGGTGATCCTCTGGATGAAAAGAGCAGAATGGGTGCCATCGTTTCCAAACCTCATTATGAAAAGATCCTCTCTTACATTGATCTTGCAAAACAGGAAGGCGGTAAAATTGTATTCGGCGGCAAAAGTGTGAATCCTGGAGGAAAGAATTCAAACGGTTATTTCATTGAACCAACGATCATCGAAGGACTGAATTATGATTGCAGAACAAATCAGGAAGAAATTTTCGGGCCGGTAGTAACGCTGACTCCATTTGATACGGAAGAAGAAGTACTGATGTATGCAAACAGTACGACCTACGGACTGGCTGCTACATTATGGACTACCAATTTATCCCGTGCGCATAGAATGTCAGCTTTAATTGAAAGCGGAATTGTATGGGTAAACTGCTGGCTCCTCCGCGATCTGCGTACACCTTTTGGAGGGATGAAAGGATCCGGAGTAGGACGCGAAGGTGGCTTTGAAGCATTGAACTTTTTTACGGAAGAAAAAAATGTGTGTATCAAGTTTTGATTTCGAAATTTTAACTTAGGGTCACAAAGAAAAATATTGAGAAAAAAAGAAGTGCAATTAAAATATAATACGATTTATGCACCACACATCTTTGTGTTCTCCCATTTTCCCTATGTGTAATCCGTGTTCTATTTTATTTGCTTAATTCACTGCCTGACAATAGAAAAAATGTCGCTTACAAAAATCGCCATAAACTGGTTTGCTGCTTTCAATGAACAAAACATTGACTCATTACTATCTCTTTATGATGAAAATGCAGAACATTTCAGTCCTCGTTTGCTGAAAAATCACCCTGAGACAAAAGGTTTGATCAAAGGTAAAGACGCCATGCTTAACTGGTGGAAAAGTGCATTTGACAAAATGCCTTCCTTAAGATACACTCCTATAGAAATCCGGGAAGAAGGTGATATTGTTTATCTGAAATACAAACGCACAGTTGATGGTGAACGGGAGATAGTGGTGAATGAATTTTTGAAAATCTCTTCAGGATTAATTGTGTTTTCGAAAGTTTTATAAATAAAAACGAGAAGTTTAAAAATTTCCAAGAAGTCCAAGGAACAACTTTCAATGGATCTTCAGGAATTGTTTAAGTAAAAAGGAAGAAAACAAAAAGTCCATGAAATGATTTCTAATAATTCATTAGCACATTCCGTGGACTTCTTGTGTACTTTGTGTTTTACTCTAGTCTTCGATTATGATCTTTCTTGACTGCGTATTATCCCCGCTGATCAATTTCAAAATATAGATCCCTGCAGGCAATCTTGCTTCAGAGCGCATCAATTTTATTTCATGCTCGCCTTCGCTTTGATGTCCGTAGTCCAATGCATAAACGATTCTTCCTGCAACATCAGTGATCTCTATTCTGGTTTCGCTTGCTTCATCAAGGAAGTAACGAACATTGATCTCCTCTGTGATTGGATTCGGGAAGATGGAAAGTCTATCGCCAGCCGGTACAGCAGCATCTTCACTTAAACGGGGAGCAAAAGGAGTACCTGATTTCTGAATTGTAAACTGATCAAAGATCGTACCTGTATATGTAAGGAATTTGCAATCCATACGATCTCCAAGTACGTCGATCACCAGTGAACCATATACCTGAACAGAAGATGAGTACATAGCATTATGCGGCCATCCTGAATTTGTTGACCCAAGTTGTCCGGAAACTCCGACAACGGTATAAACTGTTCCATTGAATGACGGCGAAGATTTAGTATAGGAAGCAGGGAAAATTCCACTTCCGGAATTCACCGCCATTGTAGAAGCATTAAATGTTGATTCAACACCATAATGACCTTTGATCATCATCGATCTTTCATATGAATGGCTGTGTCCTGAAAGAACGAGATCGACTTTTCTGTTTTCAAGAATAGGGACAATATTCGTCCGCATCTGAATCAATTCTGTTTCTGTATCAGAGTCATGAGATCCTTTCGAGTAAGGCGGATGGTGGAAATAAACAATTGTCCATCGCTGTGTATTTGCAGCAAGGTCATTGTTTAACCATGTAGCCATATTTCCGCCAGTTGCCCGGAAAGTTGAGCCTGTAGATTCAAGACAAACAAAATGCACATTAGCATAGTTGAAAGAATAGTATGCTTCAGTTCCACTTGCTAATCCACCCGCTTCTGCAGCTTTTGGCAATGTAAAATTATCGTAGTAAGGACCGGATTGAGCTGCTGCGTTTGCAGTATGAAGGTCGTGATTTCCCGCAGCTGGCCAGATAACGGTATTTTTCATCCGGTAGGTATACTTTGCAAATACATTCGTACTGTATTCTGCATCTGTTCCATCAGAGTATGCATTATCACCAACCCATAACCACACATTGGTAGGAGTTGTTCCTGTGTAATTTCTGTATGCATCACGCACCAGGTTTTGTGCATTTGAATTCACTCCGAAATCACCGATAGTCCAGATTCTTACAGGACCTGTTGATCCAACGACAGGATGGGTTATAAAATAATTACCTGTATCGCCCTGTAAAGTAGTTGCCGAACTTCCGACAGAATAATAATATTTTGTGTTTGGTGTCAAGCCGGTAAGTTGAATAATATGTTCTCCGGTCACAACTGCATCTGTTTTCGAAAGAGATAGATTTGTTGCAGAAGTACCATACTTTACTTTACTATCTGTCGGGGTATTGGTACGCCATCTTATAAATATACTTGATGTCGTTGCAAGATTCAGGTAAGGTCCTCTTGTCAAAGTAAGTACCCCTGCAGGAGTCTGAAAGATCCCACTCGTACTCCATGCCCCCGCTCCGGTTGCACATACTACCTGAATCTGAAATTCATACCATGTTGAAGCTGAAAGATTGGCCAGTGATTTTGAAATTGCAGTTGAATTGGTCTGGACCCAATTATTTGAATATCGTACTGCATACCTGACGTTATAACTCAGTGCGGCAGTGACTGCGCGCCACCCGATAGTAGCCGAATTGGATGTGATCGCTGTTGTGGAATAATAATATGGGTCAGCTACTCCGCAATTCGATGATAAAGTAGTGAATGAATTACTTGCGCTATATGGTAAAAGCGGATTGGCAACACAGATACAACGAACCACCCAGGTATACGAAGTATTCGGAAGCAGTCCGGTAAAAGTATACGAGTGTGATGTACCTAAAACTTTTATCCATGTATATGCAGTAGAACCTGTAACGCTATAACGGATCATAAATGTATCCGCATTCACATTTGTATTCCAGGAGATCGTTGCATTGTTGGAAGTAATGTTGTTAGTAGCAGTCAGGTTTGGAATTACGCATGAAACTGTTCCTACAGCAGTACTGAAGGATGCAGGTGTAGGCTGATATCCTCCTGAAGCACCTCCCGCACAGTATGTTCTCACCACCCATTGATAACTTGTAGCAGGATATAATCCGGTAATAGTTACAGAGGTTGCGCTAGCACTTGGAACAGATTTATAAAAATAGGCGGTTGAACCGGTCACATTGTATCTGACCAAAAAACTATCTGCAACTGTCGCAGACCAGTTAAACTTTGCACTGCTTACTGTGATATTTGTCGTGGATAAGTTTGCGGGTAAATTACATGCTGCATCTGCCTTTTGAATATTCAAAATGGCACCCATCACTATCGTACAAATAACAATCAATACTTTAAAAGTAGCTTTTCTAATCATCTCAATAACATCTTTTGGTTCGCTGAACATGCAAATTAATGAAAATATCTATGTTACCAAATTGTTAAGTGCCGGATATTATTAATGCTTCATGTTCTATCCAGATTAACTGCGTTTTTCAAACCTTAAGGCATTATGGGTAATTAATTGCAAAGGTGGGAATTCCATTGGTAAGAGTCTGAAAATGATTGGTAAAAAAACGATCCGATGATAAAAATCACAAGTTCAGATTTTTATCATCGGATCAAAAATAAATATATAAAATATGGCGGATAAATTCCTGCCGGTTATACTATCCTGAATTTAACGCTACTGAATTATAATTTTCATCACTCGTGAATTTTTTTCAGTCAGGATATAAAGATAATATAAGCCTTTAGCGATTGCATTTGTGTTTATTGTATGCAGATTGACACCATTCAACAATCTGATATTATTTCGCATGATTTCTTTTCCTGTTGCATCAATTACCTTGATCAATGCATTTTCAGATTTTGTTGAAAGTATGTTCAGATTAATTTCTTCAGTTGCCGGATTTGGAAATGCGTAAACAGGAATTGTTCCGCCATCATTTTCATCTACTCCAATAAACAAGGTTACTGCAATAGAGTCAATGCTTGTACATCCGTTCGATCCTGCTACAATAACAGAATAAGTGCCTGCGCTTCCAACAACAATAGTCTGAGTTGTTGCACCTGTTGACCACAAATAAGAAGTTTGCGGACCAGCATCAAGCATCAATGTTGTACCTGTTTCAATTGAAGTATCGTTCCCTAATTCAATAGTTGGTACAGGAATTATAGTTACATCTACTGGAGTTCTAGAACTTTCACAAATATTAAATGAAGCTGCATAGAACGTTGCATCAGTTGTCAAAAACGGAGTGGTCAGTAATGAACCGGTGCCTAAAAGAGTTCCGCCAACAGGAACATCATACCAATAAACCTGAGCTACTGATACGGCATTTACATAAGCAACTCCCTGACCGCAACTTGTAGTATCAAAGGTTACCGGCGGAGCAGGAATTTCGTGAATGGTTGCGATGACAGGAATTCTTTCGCTTGCGCAAGTTCCAACTGCTTCTGCATAATAAGTAGTAGTGTTCGTGAGGGCAGGTGTAAGGAAATTAAATCCACTTCCGACCTGTGTTCCTCCAAAATAGGCATCATACCAGAAGATCGGATCTGATGCATTTGCATTCAGAACAACAGTACCGGGACCACATCGTGCATTATCTGTAACCGTAGGAGCCGGTGCAGAAGTAACGGTAACATTCACCGGAAGTCTTTCACTAGGACAAACAATTCCTGCTTCCATGTAATAGATCGTATCGTGTGGAATAAATCCTGTTATAAAGAGATTGCCTGTAAAGATCAAAGCTCCGCCTGTTTGAGCATTGTACCATCTTACTTCAGCAGTATCAACCGCATTGAGAATTACGTTACCGGGACCACAACGATTTTGATCAGGGCAAACAGGTGCAGCAGTAACCGGATTGACTTCAACAGTTACATCAACAAGGTTACTCGGACAAGTTAAACTTGTTTGAGCAAAAAATTGAGTTGTACCTGTAAGATATGGTGTTAAAAAATTCGGGCCTGTGCCGATGACGCTTCCGCCCGGAGATGCAAACCAATAAATAGAATCAGGAGCATAAGCACTGATCTGAACTTGTCCTTCACCACATCTTGAAGCCGGAGCGATAACGGGATCTACTCCTTGCGTAACAACTGTTATTACTGTTGGAAGTGAAGTTGTCGTACATCCGCCAAAATTAATGATGACGTTATATGTTCCTGCAAGAGATGAAGTGAGTAACGTATCCGTTTCTCCCGGAATGTCAAATCCATTTCTTTGCCATTGATAAGTATAACCTGGTGTATATGGAATGACCAATGCAACACTTCCGCCTACACAGAAAGTTGTACTACCATTTACTTCAGTACCTGTATTTAATGCACCGGAAAATTCAACTCCCGGTGATCCACCAATACATCCGGCAAACCAACTTGAGCCAATTGCAAGGTCTGCTGTATTTGATGTCAACTCATTTGTATAACCTTGTCCATCGGAAGCAACAGGCCATGGAGCAACATCCTGAAAGTAGAAAGACTTAAAAACTGTTCCGTTATTTTTCAGAAAACGGATCTGTTCACCTGCATTACTTAAATTAAATCCCAAAGAACCGATCACATTATTTACATTCGGATAAACTGTTCTGAACTGTTCCAGATCTTCTGCAATTACCAGATAACCATTTGGCGGGATCACAGTACTGACAGGAAATGTAAAAGTATTCCAGTCGTTTTCATCTTTCAGCATCCATCCTGATATATCAAGTGCAACTGAACCGTAATTGTGTAATTCGATCCAGTCCTCAGCAGGATATAACGTTCCTGAATTATAATTGAATTCGCTGATCGTCAGCTGCGGTGTAATTGCACTTCCGGAAAAATGCGCAGTGATAGCATCATTGCCTGTAAAATTATAGGTCGCCACCTGATCCGGATCATTGCTTCCTATTACCAATGGTGAACTCCAGTGATTAAAAGTATAACCCGGATTTGGAATTGCAGTGATCGTTACAGGATTTCCATTAAAGTAAACTCCTGACCAGGGATACGTATCCGGAACGACAGTTGAGATCTGGATCCGGCCTGCATTTGCCGGAGTTACATTCAAAGTAAGAACAACCTTATCTACTAAACCAAATTCATTTTTGATCTGACTTCTTGCTGTGTCTGCGCGGAGGTTAATAAAATTCCGCATGACATTAATATTGCTTTGCCACTGCGACATATTACTTCCCCATTTTGCAAAATGTTCCGGCATATCGTAAGCCATGCTATCCTGAAACTGATGCATGATCGGGAACATTTGATTTGGTAGAAATATTGTATTGATAAGATCTGCGTATCTGTTAATGAACTCTCTTTTGAATCTATCATTTCTCAGAAACCCGTTGAACAATTGGGATGAATAAGACCTTGCTGTTGGATGAATTGATTTTGACAATCGATTCTCAGTA
>JBMQEM010000089.1:0-25113 GCA_049363815.1 Bacteroidota bacterium | reverse complement strand
CGTCAACCGAAGCGAGCTTGTCGGAAGAAATTCAAATCCTCCGGCCAGATGATCACACAAAATATTCTTTGCTCTTGAATTAGCCAAAGCACCGGAAGAATTTCTGTATCCCAGAATTGTATACGAAGGAAGTTTTAGATAACGTCCAATGGTCGCATTGAAATTCACTTTTGACGTTATGGAATACCCCGCAGTAAACCGAGGCGAAATACAATCACCAAAATAATTATCCGAAGTAGCAAATGAATTAAAGTCAAGTCTGACGCCCAGTGTCATTGTAAGCTTCTCCTGAAACATCTTTTTGCTTATCGAACCGAAAGCACCATACTTTATGAAATCGATAGCTGTATTAAAACCGGTAAATACTGCAGGAGAAACAACAGCTTCATTAAAATCCAATACTTCGTTTGCAACTTTTGCAAAAAGATCATTGTTGTATTTTACGTATTGGAAACTTGCTCCATAAGAGAACTTCCAGTTATTTACGATCTTATTGACATCCAGGCGAAGCTTATTTTCTATCTCATTGGAATTGGAACGAAACGTTCTTTTGTTTTCATTCCCGAAATCGGCATCGGCGAACTGATCAAGCTTGTTATTAAACATATTTCTGCTGACCGTCAGATTGTAATAGCCGTTTTCAAATAAATGTTTAAGTGTAAATCCAACAGTATAATTCCATTGATTGATCGTTGGATAGGAACGAATGATGTATTCTTTCGTTGCATCTGATTCTTCAGGAACGGCAAAAGTAAACTCATCTATTGCACCAAGTCCAATGGCAGTCAGCGATGTTTTATTATTGAATTTATGAGTGACCTTATATTGAAAATCCCAGTAATTCGGACGAATGGGTAAATCTATCAACTGAAAAAAGTACTGCAGGTAAGATCGTCGTGCAGAAGCGAGGTAAGTCGTTTTACTATCAATCGGCCCTTCCATCGATAAAGCTAGTTCTGTACTGCTTAACCTGATGTTACCTTCGTTTTTTTCAGGGTTACCATCTCTTTGGCGGATCTGCAATACGGATGAGAGTGCATTGTCATATTTTGCAGCAAAACTACTTGTAGAAAGTGAAACATCTTCGATAAAGGATACATTCAGGATTCCTTGTGGTCCGCCGCTGCTACCCTGAGTGGAGAAGTGATTGATCTGTGGAACTTCCACTCCATCCAGGTAGTACACATTCTCACTTGGCGCTCCGCCGCGAATGATCAGGTCATTTCTGGCTGCATTTCCGCCGGTACCACCTACACCCGGTAGTGCCTGAATCACTTTTGAAATATCATAATTACCGCCAGCATTATTCCTGATCTCTTCTGCAGATAAACTTTGAATTGAAAGCGGTGATTCCAGTTTTTTTCCAAAAGTATTTGCGGTAATTTTAACTTCTTTCAGATCCTGTGAAGAAGGGTCCAATTGAATATTAAGTTCGTTTGAATTTCCGGAAGTAACTACGATGTTGTAAAGTGTCTGTCCAACATAACCAAGATAGACCACTCTTATATTATATGAGGCAGGAGTAATTTCTTTTATCTTAAATCTCCCATCTATATCCGTGACCGCCCCGATCTGTGTACCTTCCAGCTGAACGGTAACACCAACAAGTAACTCCTGAGTATTCTTGTCCTTTACCGTTCCGAATATTTCACCGGTATTCTGAGCAAGAGCCGGTTCTGTAAGAATAAAAAAAGTGATTACAAGTATTCGAAATATCATAACTGCCGGCATGTATAGCTGAACAAATGTACTCTAAAAAAGTTTGGAGATTATTCCAACATTTCATCGGAAATTAACAAGAAAAGATAATCTTTGTGGCTAATGCGGTTTTACCTGATCACTCTTTTAGCCATCACCCTATTTTCCTGTTCCCGGAAGAGTGAATCTTCATGTGATTTTTATTTTAACCGGAATGTTGAGCAAACCAAACTTCCGGGTACTCTCAAAGAGATTTCAGGAATCACTTTTTTGAGCAAAAATAAAATTGCATGTGTACAGGATGAAAAAGGGGTAGTATACATTTACGACATTCATAAAGATAAGCTCAGGGAGTCAATTGATTTTGCCGGTGACAAAGACTATGAAGCAATTGCCAATGTAAATGACACAATTTATGTTTTGAGAAGCAATGGCGATATTTATGAGATCGATGATCTAGAATCAGATCACACAACTTCTATCACTCATCACACTTTTTTATCCAAAATAAATAATTCAGAAGGAATGTGCTATGATCCCAAAAATCATCGCTTGCTGATCGCCTGCAAAGGCAAACCGGAAAAAGGAACTGCAAAGAAATACCTGAAAGCTGTTTATGGATTTGATCTTTCTACGAAAACCTTAGCTGAAAATCCGGTTTTGGTCATTGATCCAGTACAAATTATTGAACTGGCAAATCAATCTGAACCTTATTCAATTTTCAGTAGAACAACAAGAGTTGACCAATTTGATCCGGCTGAAATTGCAATCGACCCGGTGACGGGGCATTATTTTATCCTCTCTTCAGTAGGAAAAAGAATTGGAGTTTTTTCGGAGAACGGATCACTCATTTGTGCGGTCAATCTGGATGAAAAGATATATAAACAACCTGAAGGACTTGCCTTCAATAAAGCCGGCAATCTGGTAATATCTGACGAAGGCAGAAATGGGAAAGCAAATCTGGTACTTGCTGAAAGAAAGCTGACGGATGTGAAATGAACCTCTGATTCCTGGCTCTTACATATTAAGTCAAATAAAAAGTGTCGTCAATATTGTTTAAAGTTCCTGCCAATAACGGTGACAGAAAAAGTATAAATACACTGATCAAATGAACAACTCCAACTATAAAAACCTTATCCTCGATCTGGGTGGTGTGATCCTGGATATCAATTACCAAAATACAATTGATGCTTTTAAAGCAATCGGTATTGAACAAGCCGGTACATTTTATAACCAGCAAAGTCAGATTCCGCTCTTTGATATGCTGGAAAAAGGAATGATCAGTGAAAAAGAGTTCTTTTCAGAACTTCGCAAACTTAGTAAAACTGATTACGAAGATGAAATACTTCGTAAATGCTGGAATTCAATACTCATCGGTTTGCCGGAAGAAAATCTGCGAACACTTTTCGATCTGAAGAAAAAATACAGGCTTTTCCTTTTAAGCAATACCAATTCCATACATGAAAGTGAATACAGGAAGATGATCATAAAACAATATGGCTCCTTTGTCTTCGATGACATTTTTGAAAAAATGTACCTGTCGCATCATGTTCATCTCAGAAAACCATCTCCGGAGATCTTTGAATATGTCATCAATGACAGCAATCTTAGAAAATCCGAAACACTTTTTGTTGACGATTCCATACAACACATCAATGGCGCAATGAGTGTTGGTATTGAATCTATCCTCTTGCCCAAAGGAAAGTTGTTGGGAGAGGTTTTTTAAGCATGTTTGAAAAGTTGGGTTTAAGATGCTAAGGTTCTAACGTGAAATAAGAAACACAGCACTTAAATATGTTGAACATTATAAAACAGCTAAACACTGCTTCACCCTTCTATGTCTCAACCTTTAATCTCCTGACACAATTCAACTAAAACTCCGTTAGTAGATTTGGGATGCAGAAAACAGATCAGTTTATTGTCTGCACCTTTTTTAGGGACATCAGAAAGTAATTCAAATCCCAGGGTTTTAAGTCGTTCCATTTCCTTGAGAATATCATCGGTTTCAAAAGCTATGTGATGAATCCCCTGCCCTTTCTTCTCAATAAATTTTGCAATTGGTCCGGAGTCAGAAGTTGATTCCAGCAATTCGATCTTGGTCTCTCCTGTTCTGAAAAACGAAGTAGCAACATTTTCGCTTTCAACACTTTCTATCTTGTAATTTGAAATTCCAAGTAGTGATTCAAATAGTGCATTTGCACTTTGCATGTCTTTGACAGCAATTCCGATATGTTCTACTCTTAGGATCATCTTTCAGATTTAGATATGTTCATTTCTGGCATTGGGAATATAAATTGTGAATGTCGTGCCTTTACCAACTTCACTTTCAAATCTAATCGTTCCTTTCATTTTTTCCAAAGCATTCTTTACAATGAATAATCCTAAGCCGGATCCGGTCGAATCCGGATGTCCACGATAAAACATTTCAAATACTCTATCACGGATTCCTTCAGGGATTCCCTGACCATTATCAATTATCTGTAATTGGATACCACTTTCAAACTTCTCTACTTTGATCTTTATATGCGGACTGTCCTGATTACAATAATTGATGGCATTATGGATCAAATTTTGAAATACGGACAAAACCAATACTTTATCTGCTTTCAATTCAAGCAAATGATCAATCTTGACTTCAAAATTGATGCTTCCGAAATCCGGAAGATGCCGGAGTGAGTGCAGAATATCCTGAACCATCGACATGATATTGATCTGAGAAAGCTTGCTGGTTCCTTTTCTGGTTCTGGCAAGTTCAATCAGGTCGAGTAAGGTCCGGTCAAGTCGTTTTACACTTGTTTCAATCATTGTAAAATACTTTTCATTGAGTGGATCAGAATTTTCAAGCCGGGCGAGATTGACAATTCCCATTACACTTGCCAGCGGTCCTTTCAGGTCGTGTGAGGCTTTATAAAAAAAAGTATCAAGTTCCTGGTTTGTCTCTACCAATTCTTTTTCTGTCTTCTTGCGGTCAGTAATATCTGTTTGCACTCCCCAGGTCCTGATCAGACAACCATTTTCAATTACTCCAATGTTATTATTTAACATGAACCGAACCGTACCTGATTTATCGAGTTCCTTCGATTCTGCATTGCTGATCCTGTAATTATTCAGGATAAAACTCTGCATCAATTCTCGGGTCCGTTCTTCGTCAAAATTATTTTCCATGTAATAAAAATCACGGATCCTGCGACCGATCAGGTCAGAGGAGATGTTGTGTCCATACATTTTAGACATGAAATCGTTACATTCAGTTATGATTCCGGTATCAAGCAAAAGGTCGACCTGTTCTGATACAGGAAGATTAATTGGGATAGGCTGGCGGTATTCGGCGCGCCAGATTCCAACTGCACTCTGATCAATGAATGTCTTGTAACCCTCTTCCCTTTTCTTCAACAGTTCCTCAATCTCTTTCAGACTTGTGATATCAGTATAAACGATCATTGAACCATTCCTTGAACCGTCCTCATTATAATAAGGAGAGCCTACCAATTGTACCCAGACTTGCTTACCATTTTGCTTTTTCATGACCGCTTCTGCACGGATCGTACGGCCGGATAAAAGATTTTCGAATTGATTCCGGACTTCACTTGCATTGATGATCGGATCAAGCAACGCTTCAAAAAGCCGGCCTTCTAATTTTTCTTTGGAGATGTCGGAGATCCGGGTAAATCTCTCGTTCACGAAAGAGATCATATTGCTCTTGTCGAGATAGATCAATCCATCATTCATATTTTCGACAAGAGATACATAACGCTGTTCCTGTTTCTTGATCTCCGAATGATATTCTCCTTTTCTTTTCAGGATCTCTTCAGAAAGGAATGCTCCGGAATATAAAGCGACAATTGCAATTGCAAATTCGGGTTTCCATTGTCCTGAAAGGATCATCAGCGCCATTAAAAGTGTGGTGATGCTGAAAATAAAGAACAAACTCTTGTAATATCTGTCAAATACAAGGGAAAAAGTAAAGGTTGAGATCGCTAAAGGTAAAAGTAATGTGATCTCAAAGTTGCGGACGTAGGTTACATAAGCTGCCCAGAAATGCAAAAGGAATATGGAAGCAGTAGTAAGATTCATAAAATTCCTCCTGTACCATTCCGAATAAAACGATAAGAAGTAATTTGAAGTCAAGACCATTGATACAGCCAATCCGGTTGTAAGAATATATCCATCATGATACGAAAACTCAAAAATGAAACCCAATAATGTCACGAAAATGGAGCTGAACACATTTAGCAAACGCAAATTCCGCATTTCTTTCTTGCGGATCTTATCGTTGAAGTTGGTTAGCATTTAATTTGGGGATCTATTGCGATCAAAATTATCAATTTTATCGTCGGGTGAATTTTTACCGGATATCTTTTGTAAGATTCAGTCAAATGTTATATCGTTTTAGCTTACTTCGGCAAAAAGGTTCGATATGAAGCATCATTTTTTTCATTTCACATCATTTCAAAGACAGTTTTCAGAGAAAAGTTGACGCCCGAATCCGGAAATCTTCCGTCCATTTGGTCAAATCGGCAAAAATCAAATTGTTAATAACGTTGATTTTTTTTCATTACCGACGCACGATTTTTTTTGATCAGAAAAAATATTTTTAAAATAATTTTTTCTTCGATGCTCTGAACAATGCGCCAACTGCAGCTTTCAGAGCATCAGAGATTTTTCAAAATAAAATTTCTGAACAACAGAACCCGAAAATTGAGGGCTTCAGAAATCAACAATTAATTGTGCAAAAAAAAATCCCAATTGTTGTTGTAACCTTTTTTTATTTATTAAGTTTGAGTAGTCATTAAACAAACAAAAATTAAAAACTATGGCAAAAGCAAAAAAAGCAGCTAAGAAAAAAGTTGCGAAAAAAGCAGCAAAGAAAAAAGTTGCTAAGAAAAAAAAGTAAGCTAACGCTTCCCGCACTAAAAGCGGTTATCAAAAGTCCTTCGCTCTTCATGATCGAGGGACTTTTGTTTTAAAGACCATTCCTTTTCTCAAACCAAATACTGCTGATAATGCTCCGCTGGTCAATTGAAATTATCCACCTCGATTTAAAATATACGTGGAAAATCTCGCGAAATGCAACAGATTTCAAGAAAAACATAATCGTTACCGTAACTGATGGAAGTATCTCAGGTCAAGGAGAAGGTGCTCCGAATGTCAGATATGGTGAATCAGCTGATGCTTGTGTGGAAGAATTCAACCGCTTTGTTTCAACTTTCAGATCAGATTCAGACCAGCTAACTTCCATTCATCATGCAATAAAAGACGCTTCAGTATCGCATGCATTGTCTTTTGCCATCGAATCTGCCTGGTTTCATTTTCAATCCCGTTCAGAAAAAAAATCGGTTCCCGAACTTCTCAATATCCCAATTCCCGGCCCGGTCTCCACATCTTACACCATTCCAATCATGGAAACCGGTGTACTAAAGAAATTTTTTCAGGAGAATCACCTCCATCGGTTCCCATATATCAAATTAAAAGTCAATGCTGAAGATGCATATGATTCACTGACTGAACTGATGTCGTTTTGCAATCAACCTGTCATGGTTGATGCTAATGAAGCCTTCAGAGATGTCGACAAGTGTATTACCTGGCTTGAAAAGATAAAACATCTGCCGTTAGTATTTGTAGAGCAGCCTTTGCCTTCTGAAATGAAATCAGAATCGGAATACCTGAAAAAGCATTCACCATTTATTATGATGGCTGATGAAGCGGTAACAGATACGGCAAACTTTCCTGAACTGAAAAGATCTTTTGATGGCATCAATATGAAGTTGATGAAAGCCGGCGGCTATGTAAACGGATTACGTTTATTGAAAGAAGCCCGTCAGCACAATATGAAAACGATGATTGGTTGTATGGTGGAAACATCTTTAGGAATATCGTCGGCGATGAATTTGTGTGCTCTGACAGATTATGCCGATCTGGACAGCTTTATCCTTTTGAAGAAAGAACCTTTTGGGCTGATCGAAGAACAAAATGGAATACTCCGGAAGAAATACTGAGAAAAGGCAAGCACCTGGTTTAAAACTAATTTAAAAACTTCATTCGGTTTCTTTTTACTACTAAGCGGCCTAATTCTTAATCCACCTTTGGTTTCTTTTTACAACTATACTTATCGGCTACTATTAAACTTATTCAATGCTTCAGTCCGGTTGTTTACATGAAGTTTTTCGTAAATATTATAAATGTGACTTCTGACAGTACTAACACTGACAAACAATTGTTCGGCTATATCTGAATAGCGGAAACCTTCAGCCAGTTTTTCAAGCACTTCCATTTCGCGATGCGACAGGTTATGAACGTTTTTATCTGACTTTGCACTGAAACTCGACACAACCATTCTTGCAATCGAGGCCGTCATCGGAGCACCGCCATTCAGGGCTTCTTCAATAGCTTTAAGAAGTTCGGTCGGTGTACTTTGTTTCAGAAGATAACCGTTTGCTCCTGATTTTAATGCTTTAAAAACATTTTCACTGTTCTCGTAAACGGTAAACATCAGGATAAGGATCTGTGGATACCTGGATTTGATAATTTTTGTAAGATCAATTCCGCTCATTCCAGGAAGATTTACATCCATAAGAATCACCTGAAATTCTGAACGACCCAGATCTGCTATTGCATTTTCGGCGCTTGAAAAACCAACACATGAATATTCTTTTGTCTGATTAAGTATATAGCAATAACTATTCAGGATCTCGGCCTCATCTTCAATGATCGCTAACTTTATCTTTTCTTTCATAATAAGTGACAATATACTTTAAAATTGAGGATTTCTCATCATACAATAATATGATTTACGGGAACTTATATTATTGGAATGGTCAAAAGGTAGGTAACTCCATTCCCCTTAAAAGATGTTATTTCAAAGTCTCCATTGACTCCCTTTATTCGTTTTCTGATATTGATCAATCCGTTTCCATTTTTGTGATCATCTTCGATTGTAAATCCAATACCGTCATCCTTAAATTCAAGGATCAAAACACCATTGTCAATTTTCATTACGATGTTCATTCGGCTGGCTTTAGAATGCTTCAGCACGTTATTACAGATCTCCTTAGTAATAAGAAACACATCTCTCCTGATCCTTGATCGTATCGGTATTTCATTTTTTACGCCAACCTTGTTGATGGAAATAGCAATATTGCTTCCATCAAAGAAATTCAGACAATAATCAGTAAGAAATGCCAGCAGATCACCACTGGTGTCCATTTGCGGATTCAGTGCCCATATGATCTCATCAGCTTTTTTCCGGGTAGCATTTACTGAATCGTAGATCTTCTCAAGGCTTTCATCAATATTCTGATTGTGGGAATATTTTGTTTTAACTACATAAGCCAATAAACCAATTTTCGAAAGGTCGCTGCCCAAATCATCATGCATATCGGCAGAGATCCTCGCCCTTTCAGAGTTTAGCAAATTTGTTTTTTCAAGTTCAAATATCTTGTTACGCTGACTTCTTTTTATCAAATACAAGATCACTACGAAGACAGACCCAAACAAAAATAGTGACCCTGGAATCAGAAACCAACTTTCCAGATAAAATGGCTTCTCAACAATAAAGTTCAGGTTTAAATTCTTACTCCAGTTGCTATTTGGTTTTTTTGCTCTGATAATTAATTCGTACTTCCCCGGTTCGAGCTGGGAAAAATTTATTTCGTTTAAGTTTGTGGATATCCATTTGCCATCCCCCGAATTGAACTTATACTGGTATAAGATTTTTTCAGGCTGATCAAAGGTAATGGCTGTAAAATTCACTACCAGATTTCTCTGATCGTTTGGGATGGAAAAATTTTTATTGAAGTCGATAACCTTCTGATTATTATAAACAGAATTGAAATAAATATCAGGTACCAGCTCTGTTCTATTCTCGTTAAATATATTAGTATTAAAAATCGACACCCCTTTTTCTGTTGCTATATATAGTGAATCCCCTTTTTTCACAACATCCCGAATATCATTCGAGAAAAATCTACTTTCAGTAGACAAACTCCTTTCGATCTGAATATAATTTCCCTTGATACTGAAAATAGAAAGTCCATTATTGGTACACACATAAAATTTATCATCTATACGAATTGCTTTTTTGCAAAATGGCGAGGCGAGACCGGTTTCTGTACTTATCTTCTGTATAATCCGATTATTATTCAAAACAATTATTCCATATCCATCTGTGCACAAAAGTTGGGTAGAATCATTGACCCCTACGATATCAAGGATCCTGACTGTCAGATCCGGATCTAATTCCCATAATTTGATCAGCTCACCCTTTTTTACAAGATTTAATCCGTTTATATTAGAAACATATGTCCCGGAATTCCGGTTTGAATAAATTGCAAAAGACCTTAACCCGATCAGATCTTTATGCAGATCTTCCACTGACTCATTTACAGAATGTTTGAATTTCCTGATTATGTATGGCTGATAGACCGAACATACAAAGAGGTCCTTTGATTTATTTAAAAATAAATCAACAGTTCTAAATTGTCCGAAACTATTCATTTTTTTTAATTGAAATATTTTTTCTGAATTACGGTACAATTTCATCAGGCCAAAACTGGTTGCCAGTAAAATTTCGTTTGTATCGAATTCAAGAAAATTATATACATAACATTTTCCGTTAGGTGTTTCAGGGAGTTCAATTGTCCTGAGTTCATTCTCATTGAACAGAAATATTTTTCCACTTTCAGTACTTGCCAGAATAAAATCCTTGTGGTTACATAGTGCATTAATTTTAAACTTTTCAAAATAAGTAAAAACAGATCTGGACTCCTGACTTAGCAAATAGATTCCGTCCTTCCTGCTCATGAACCACATGTTGTTCTCCTTGTCAACAAAAGCGGAATTAACTGAAATACCAGGTAAATGATGTGCTTTTTTTATCGCTGAATCTTTACTTATCTCAAAAGCACCATCTGTATTAGTACATGCTAACAATGAACCATCAGACCTTTTGGTAACTCTTGATAAGTCATCCTTTCCCAATTCAATTTCCCGCAAATCATAAATTACTTTAACTTCACCAAGAGTGATTTCGTAAAGTGTTTCGTCGGTATAAAATACAATGTCATTCTCTTTATTCAAAAAATAACTACCATACCGGGCACTTGAAAATGGTCCCAGAGCATCAGCTGATCCGGTTTTTTCATTGTATTTATATTTTGAAAATCCACGAAAGATGAAAACATTTCCTTCCTTATCCTCAGAGTAACAAATCCCTATATCTGGATGGTCCATTTCGAATGGAATAATCGTTACAACAGTATCATCAATCATAGAACACAATCCATTCATTGTTCCAAGCCAGATCCTGTTCCTGGAGTCAACAAAGCCGAAATTATATTCTGAACCTAAATATGTTTTTCTCAGATATGGATCTGTCATTTCATTATGCATGGACTGATCCTCATATGAATAAAATGACATGTGACCATTATAAGATAAAAACCAGATCTTGCCAGATCTGTCTTCTATCATCTTCAGAATATCATTATCTGCCAATCCATTCTCGCTTGTAAATTTCCTGAAATATTTCCCATCAAACTGATTGACCCCTGCATCAGTACATATCCAGATATAGCCTTTTTTATCCTGGAGGCACATATAGGTATTATTACTCATTAATCCGTCTGCAGTAGTATAATGCTTATAGTTGAATGTTTGTGCAAAGCCGGAATTGCCTAAAAAGCAGATTGAATAAAAAAGTACCAGAAAAGTACTCTTCCATTCTCTTATTTGAAATAACAGAACATTATCAGAAAGGAAATACATATTGCAATTAAAAGGAAGATGAGGTACTCTTGAGTGCATCATCAGATTATTTTACTTCCGGTAAAAATTTTGCAGAAATTTTTACCGGCCCCTCCACAAATATAGCTGAAATGACTCCATATCAAAATCTGATCTGATTTTTCATACTTTCATTCTATTGCAGTTGAAAAGAAAAATTTACATGAAAAACTTCTCAATAAAAAATATGCGATTTTTAATTGAATAGGCTAATTTCATTGATCAGGCAGAGCCTGCCAAAGCTAAATCAGTCAAACTTTTTCTTCAGGTAATCGACCAAACCTGTTTCTTCCAGACCTTCTATGTCACTTAATTCAAGTTCCAACGCTTTGGTGCTTAATTGAATTTCCACCAGTGAAACGATCAAAGATGCCGTAAAAAGTATCAATGAAACTGCAAAGAAGAAATGTGCCAGTTCCATTTTTTCTGAATAGATCAGAAACATCGTTACGATTGCCAGTAAAATGCTCAATGATCCAAGGAACTGCATGTTTTTTATCAACCTTAAACGGTATCTCAGGCTTTTGATCTGACCATGAATGACGACATTCTTTTCATTGGCATTATAACGGTCGTGCAGGTTTCTGATCCGGTTGGAGATTGCAAGAAAACGATTGCCGTAGGCAAGCATAATCAGACTGATTGCGGGGAAAAGTAATGCAGGGGTGTTGATGCTGATGTCCATGGATTCAGAGCTGTAATTTAGTGAAATGAAGATTCGAAATTAGTAAATAGTCAATAGAAATTAGAGTGTTTTCGCTTATATATTTCCCGCAGATTTACGCAGATGAAGGCGCAGATAAATTCGCAGATTTGTAATTATTATTTTGAAAGCATCCGCATAAATGATATGCAGATTATCCATTTGCTTTAAAGCTAATTTCGTTGTCTCAGTGAAACATTTACCGGTATCTTCTTTGTAGCCTTTAAAAATTACTTCACAAGATCTGCGCCTTCATCTGCGTAAATCTGCGGGAGAAAATTTCTGTTTGCCAGGTCAGAAGTTTTTTACTGTGATGGATATATTACTATTCCGCCCCTTATCATCACTACACGAGATCTTGATCTTCCCTTCTTCAGGAACAAAAAAAACATCTTCCCCGGCATTTGCAGATTTATAGAACCGGTCATTAATATACCAGAAGATCTGATTCACATCATTAGAGACTGTTGCTGCCAATAATAAATAAGGTGGATGTTTTTCATCTCGTTCAACAGTGTATTCCTTTTTATTCAATAGTGAAGTGATCCGGGGCTCGTGTTCAGTAAAGATCCGTTCGCACCTAGGATTGTGCGGAGGAATTTTCCGGTAAGAGATCTTTTCTGATTCATAGTAAGCAATGATTTCCGGCTCAAGATTTGGGTAATCTCCGGTCATGTATCCATTTTCCGGCAAACAGGATGTGCAGAATGAAAAAGAAGAATCGGCTGAAATAAATACTTTCTTAAGATGATTGCAACGTTGTACTGTTGTCACCTGTGGAATGTAATAGTCAATCACTCGATTCACACAATTCTCAGATGGCAATCTGCCACTTTCAGAACACACCAAACGGAAATCAAGTTCTGCCGGCGGTATTAATCTGCTTTTCCCGGAATTATAATCGATCGTATTAAAGAGTTCAAACAATAATGGTGTAGCCATTTCTGCTCCTGTCAATTCAGGAACGCCTTTACCGGAAAAATTTCCAATCCATACTCCAATCGTATAATCACTGTTGAAACCTATACTCCATGCATCCCGCCTTCCATAAGATGTACCTGTCTTCCAGGCAATTTTTGGAAGATGCTTTGCAGAACTTGCTACTTCAGCAGGCATCTCCGGTCTGTTGACCTGCGATAAAATATCGGCAGTCATATAAGAGGCCGAAGGCGACATCAATTGAACAGGTACATTTAAAGTGTCTGTCCTTAGAAAATGTGGCCGGAAAAACCTTCCTCCATTTGCATAGCTGCTGAAAAGCGCTGTGAGTTCCTCCAACTTCACTCCACATCCACCTAATATTACAGATAATCCGATTGACCCTTCTGAATGCAACACTTGACCGAACCCTGCTAGCTTCATCTTATCAGTAAGAGAATTAAGTCCGATCATGTTTAGTGTCTTTACTGCAGGAATATTGAGCGAATTCGCTAAAGCATATTCTACTGTCACATTGCCATTGAATTTCGAATTGTAATTTTCAGGTGCATAACCGTCATAATTCACAGGAACATCAGCGATCATTGACTTTGGTGTCAGTAATCCATCGTCAAATGCAATAGAATATACCAAAGGTTTTAAGGTTGAACCCGGCGAGCGCACGGCAGACACACCGTCGACTTGTCCGCTATTCAACATATCATTAAAATCGGATGAACCCAGATACGCTTCAATTGCATGCGTTCTGTTGTTCAACACAACAACAGCAGCATTGTAGATTCCATAAGCGTGCAACCGTTTTGAATAATTTGAAGTAATTTGATTTAAATGCTGTTGATGATGAAGATTGATATTCGTCTTTACAACTGGCAGATCGGGAAATTGAGAATGCATCCGCAAAGAAAAATGCGGAGCGATTCGCGGCAATTCTGAACGTTTTGCATCGATAGGCTCATTGAGAGCATCTTCGATCAATTCTACCGGAAACAAATTATCTTCCTTCATCCTCCGCAACCATTTATTTCTCGCCTTAACGAGTTCTTCGGTGTTAGCACCCGGACGCAATGTCCCAGGACGATTTGGGATTATTGCAAGAGCAACAATCTGCGCCAACGACATTTTATCCGGATTCCGTCCAAAATAGATCAGTGACGCTGCTTTAATGCCTTCAATGTTTCCTCCATAAGGAACCAGATTGAAATACATGTTCAGGAGCTCTTCTTTGGAATATTTCCATTCCAGTTGAAACGACCGAAACATTTCTGTGAACTTGTTCAGATAAGTTCTCTCCTGCGGATATAACAAACGGGCAACCTGCATGGTGATCGTACTTGCTCCGGAAGTTCGTTTTTGGTAAACAATATTATTGAACGCTGCACGTAAAATTGCAACCGGATTCACGCCGAAGTGATAGTAAAAGAACCGGTCTTCTTTATATAAAATTGCTTTCCGTAATTGTTGATTGATCTCTTCGGAACGAACAAGCATGCGCCATTTTTCATCGTCACTTAGAAATGCATACATTAATGTATTATCTGAAGCCAGGATCTGTTGTGAAAAAGGAATCTTTTCTCTGACAGGGAAAATTAGATTCATCAAAAAGAAAAGGAAGAACAGGCCGAATGCGCTCAGAAGAAATAACTCTCCCAAGCCGGCTAACTTTCTGACTAAATCTTTCTTTTTTATCATCTTACTATGGCACATGATTCAATCCCAATTGTTATCGCACTGAGATCACCTCTAACTAAAAAAGAAAAATAATCCAAATAGCCTTTATTGTCATCTACTTTTTTATTGCCGTCAGCTTTAGCTGACGGAAGAAAGAAAGTAAGCAGTACACCGGCTTTAGCCAATTTTTTTTTAACTGAACTTAATATCATAAAGGGTAGTCATGTGGCTAAAGCCATTAAACTGCATTTCTTTTTTTATCCGTCAGCTAAAGCTGACGGCAATAAAGTTGTCATCAGAGGCCTATTTTTAATTTATATTTACTCTGCGAACAGTTGATTTAAGATATAATTTTCAACTTAAATTACAGAGTTTTTTTTTTAAAATAGACAGTGTTAGGTATGGTCAAAGGTCAGGCAACTTTCGACAGTTCTGCTCACTGCATTAACCTTAGACCCTTGACCTTTGACCCCTTTTCAAAAACTAACGCACGATAATCGTCTGCGCTCCATGATACGAATGATACTCTCCATTATACATTGCATCAGCAGATACCGGTCCCATTTTAAATGTTCCTGTTGAAACAGCTCTGACCAGATAATAGAAGGATCTCGGTTTGGGTTCTGCGTGAGTGAAGAATGTGATCCTGTCATCCCGTACATCCAGATAATCTTCGAATGCCTGATCCTTGATCCAGTTCATATCTGCTACTTCGCCAATTCTGGAATTCTCAATTTCAAAACCGGCCGGAAGAATATCTGCAAGTGCTATGTTCTCAACTCTGGATCGCTCCATATTTTCCAACGTCAGTTTCACAGCGATGAGGTCACCTTGTTTCACATTCGAAGGATTGATCGGCTGACCAAATCTATTGAAGAATGATTTTCTTGCTTTAATGAATTTGTCTTCTTCTTTTACATCTCCTTTTGCATTCATACCACTCACTTCTCCGAAGTAATACAGTTTACCATTTCCGGTAATACTGACATTTACATTCTTTCCTGCGATTCCTTTCTTTAAGACCAACTCAGGACCGTTGAAATTTCCAATCGTTTTCCCATCCACTGTTATAGTAGCGGTTACCTTATCCTGCGAGATCCTCCGCATAAATTTACCTAATGCAAGGAATGAATAAGCTGCTTCCTGAGTATTCAGGTAATCAGTTTTATTTATTTGCTGGGAAAGGTGGCGAACCATAATAGGTATCTGAATGTTATCCGGATCCACATCTAACAGAACATTCAAAGCAAGAGCTTCATCACGCAGATAAGAATAGAAACTTCCATCAAATGAATTTTTCGACCTTTCGCCGTCAAATGATTTCGGAAGAAGTTCTTCGTATGTTTTTCTCTCACCAATGGCTAAATATGTACATGCAAGCATATATCTTGAATCCAGTGCAAGCATGTCCATCTGTGATTTATAGAAATTCATCGAAGCGATATCGGCTTTTCCGTACAAAGCCAGAAGGTATAATGAATAGATATTTTCCTTCTTGTAGATCTTTTTGATCTTACCGACATTCATATAATCCCAATAGTAATATTCATTTTCAACCTGGTGTTCTTTCACTTTCTGTCCCATATAAGCCAAACACCGATTAATGATATCCTGATTCACTTCGTAGCCTGCTTTCTTTGACTCCACAAGGAAATGTGTTGCATAAGCTGTTCCCCACCAGCTTTCATAACTGCCACCCGGCCAGTAGCTGAGTGAACCATTATACAATTGCATTCCCTGCAGCTTCACAATAGCTGCCTGCACATTCTGAACCGGGCTTTGTCCACGGTTAATTGCAAATTGCATGTTCTTTACCAGATCTGAAAAATAAATCTGCGGGAATGCTGTTGATGTTGTCTGCTCAACACATCCATATGGATAAGTGATGAGATAACTCAGTTGTTTTCCAAGTCGCATCATTGGATTAGCGCTTAATGTTACAACTGCAGATGCTGACGATGGAATAAAGTCATGCTGGAATGACACTACTCCGCTTCCGGAAATTTCTCCATCCAGACTTTTCTTAACCAATGTTGTTGCAGGACGGATTGTAATGTCAGTACTGTCGTTAAACGTTTCGTTCATCGCATTTACCGACACCACAATTTTTCCTGCTCCCATTGCCAAAGGTGCAACTATAGAGAATGTAACTTTCTTTTCACTGTTGGCAGGGATCAAACAATCCTGTTTTGACGGACCATTGACCGTTAATGAACCTGTTACTTTCACCTGTGCACTTGCATTTGCTGGTTTGTTAGTTGTATTTGTAAGTGTAACCGGCATGACAAGAGAATCGCCCGGTGACAGGAAACGTGGAATCGACGGACTGATCACAATTGGGTCCGCTACTTTTATGTGCTTATCGCTGCTTCCAAAAGAACCGGCTTTATAAGCACAAGCCATTACTCTGAGATCGCCGGAGAATTGCGGAATATCTATTGAATAAGACGCTTCACCGGCTGAATTTGTTTTCATGATGCCACTCCAGAGAGAGACAAGCTTGACACGCTTATTCGTAAGCGGATTCACTCTTTTATCCATTGCCATTGCCATCTTCATATCCATATCACCTCCTGTAGAAGAACGGCGGAGTTTCAGGTCTGGAAGAAGCGATGCATATACATCATAGCCTTCCACCATCAATGCTTTTTTCTGGTAAAAATAATTGTACGGATCAGGAGTAACATACCTGCGAAGCGCAAGTATTCCTTCGTCGACTACAGATACTGTGAATTCAGAATTTGGAGCGCTCTTCAATTTGATCGTCTGCTTAGTTCGACTTCGTGAATTCGCAACGCAATTGATATCGACAGTTAATCGATTACTTGCCCGTTCAACTTTCAGCGGAAGAAAACCATGTGCCACTGTCAATGGAATTGACCCATCGTCTACCGGTCTGAACAAAGTAGCTGTTACATAAATATTCGGAAGGTAATTATCCTTTAATGGCAGTTCAATGAAACATGATCTGTTCTCTGTTTTCATGTAGCGGGTTTCAATTACCTTATCACATTCAATGGTGATCAATACTTTTCCATTGAAAGGCGCTTTAAAGATCAGTTTTGCTTTGTCGCCAACCTTGTATGCTTCTTTGTCAGCCTGAATATCGATCTGACCTTCCGTATTCACTTCGAAAGAAGTATTATTGGTATAACCCCAACCATATGCATAAAATTTATTTGACACATAACGGCTACTGCCCGGTTTCTGAATTCTGATTTCATACTCCCCTGATTCACGGGGTACGTATGAAAAATTATGTCCTGAAGCTGAAAGAGCGATCACCTGGTCTGCAAGAAGTATTTCTTTCTTCTTTGAAATGTAATGATATCTGCTGCCATAAGCATCCCTTTCGAGTGAAGAATACCAGTCGTATCTTACGATCTGCACTCTCGCTTCTGTAGAAATAGCTTTGCCATCTTTATCTGTTGCAATAAGTGGAATAATGAATTTTTCTCCACGGTTCACATAATAGTCATTCATCATTATACCGAAAAATTCCTTCTGAGTGAAGATCGGAAACGACATAGCACGATTTACGGGCCTTCCTGTTTCATCTGTCACCGAAGCAAATGCTTTTACCGAAAGTAATCCCTGATCACGCCATTCATCAGGTGCTGTAAAGACCTCTGTGGCATTTCCTTTTGCGTCTGTCTTACCTTGGCGAAGTCCGCCTGTTTCAAAAGGTGATGCATTTTCAGTTTTTATACTGAAATTGTATTTCGGGTAATTTTTACTATGAAAATTACCGCGGTCAACTGTAAATTGAAGTTCGTAATTCCTGTCACTTGCAGGCGGCCCAAACATATTTGTGGCTGTGATAGTTGCTTTAAGACTATCGCCTGCAAAAAGTTCCTTTTTTGTCAAAGCTAGTTTAACATCGATCCTGTCAGGCATAAATTCTTCGATGGAGATCTGCTTTGAATTAAGCAGAATGTCATTGGCGGAAAATATTTCAGCAGTATAACTTCCCGTCAGTGCAGCTTCAGGAACAAATATTGAAGTTTCGTATGCTCCTTCTTTATTGAGTTTTCCCCTGATGGTCTTAAATTCTTTTCCATCCGGTGCAATGAGTTTGATCTTTACAGGAACATCCGTCAAGGCCTGCCACTGCTCGGTTCTGATCACAGTATTCAAATGGATCGTTTCACCCGGACGATAAATATCGCGATCACCATAGATAAACGCCATCAATTGTGATTCATTCACTCTCCTTCCTCCTACTTCAAAACGTGAAGCATCGACGCGGGTATCAGAGAAGAGGACATAATTAAAATCTTTATCGACGGAAGCAGTGACCATAGAAGGTACAAAGCCTTTGCCTTTTGATTTCAGGTCTTTGAAGATTGCAATTCCATCACTGCCGGTTTTGATCGTTGCTATGATCTGGTTATTTGTACTCACAAGACTTACTGCTACGCCACTCATTGCCTCCGCTGTCTTGATTGAATTCGCAAAAACAAAAACTTCATTATCTACTGCTTTTACGATCAGACCGATGTCGGATACAGAAACAAGTTTTGTCGCTTTCACCCATTGATCTTTCGATGATGATGCAACGACAACATAGATTCCCTTATAGGTAGAAACATCGTCGAAGGATAAATTAAGCAAATGAATACCATTTAAAACAGCAAGGTCTTTAGTTTCATACACCCGATCAACGATCTTGTTTGCATACTTTTCAATTTCGTAAGTGTTGTAGATCGTCCCTGAATTCGTGTATTCTCCTTCATCGTCATAATACCCATCACTGTATCTTCCGGAACGCAGATAATGCTGAATGTTATTTTCAAAGATGCGATAGATCTGTACATTTACTTTAGGCATGTTCACAACATTCAATGCAAGGTTTCGGGAACCTTTTGAAGTCATGTAAATTCCCTTTTGATTTACAAAAGAAATTGCCGGCTCCATTTCACCGAAAGTAACCTGTGTGCTGTACTTGCTCTCCAGATTTCCGCCTAAAAAACCTTTCAGCTTCTCGCTTATCTCGAGTCTGTAATTTGAACCACTTACAAACGGACCATTTATATAAAACCCGCTGAATCCTTCTTCAATAGTAAATTTTACAGCCGGATCAAATGAAATAGCTGCCTGTGCAGTTGAAAGATCTATAGACTGAGTAGTAAAAATATGAATACGCGCCTGCAGATCTTCGTACTCAGCAACTGCATCTGTGATCTTTAATTTGTCAGGCGAAGGAATGGACAATGATTTTTCGAATGCTGTAGTTGTCATATATTTACTATCAACCATTCGTAACCCTTTTTCTATCACTAATTTCAAAGGCAATTGTTCTGCAACCTCAGGTGAAAGATTATCAATTACAACAGTGATGACTTCACCAGGCGCGGAAGTTTCCATCTGAAAAACAGCAGGGGCATCTTTCATTGTGATTTTTAACAATGACGATAACATAGTTGGATCAACCTTATAATTGAACTCTAATGAAATCTTCAAAGCTGCTTTTCCGGGATGGTTTACAGATGCTGCCCAGTATCCATTTGCATTCGTCATCAGAAGATAAGGCGTATGAAAAGCAATCTTGCCATCATTCACTTCAAAGGCACTTCCTGCCTTTTTCGCCAACGATTTTTGCAATTGCATACTGTAATCAGTTGCAGGAGCAAATCCAACAGACGGGGAAAAGACAAGTTCAGATGCTGATGTCCACTTAAACTTTCCCGTTACTTCAGGTGTGAACTTGATAAAAGGAATTGTGTCCCATGTTTCTAAAACCGAGTCTGCAACAATCGGCCGGTTAAAAGTGAAAACTAAATTTTGCTGCAGCTGTACTTCCTCACCGAAATTTCTCGAACTGATTTCAATTTTATTCCGGTTTGAACATGAGAATAGAACGGCAAAGAGAAATACAATGCCAATTTTAGAAATGGTTTTCATATGTGGGGTTGGGGTTGGTAAATGCAAAAATTCTTTCACCAGGATAAAATCCCAATGACTTCAAAGTAAGATAAAATTTCTGTAATTGGGAAAGGGTCAAGGTGACTAAAAGTATGATATTTTTATCGCCGAGACAGAGTCCCGATGAACACGAAAGAACGGCAGATTTTAAGCGTTATTTTTAATCTGCTAAAATAAAATTGACAAAGCAACCGGGACTAGGACCGGGTTGCTTTGTCTGACAGTTTTTGGGGACTACTTAGTAACTGGAGCAACAGACTCAATCGCTAATTCCTTCAATTGCTCATCTGAGATCCGGGAAGGCGAATCGATCATCACATCTCGTCCTGAGTTATTCTTCGGAAAAGCAATATAATCACGGATAGAATCTGAACCGCCGAACATAGAACACAATCTGTCGAAGCCGAAAGCTAATCCGCCGTGAGGTGGAGCTCCGAATTCGAAAGCGTTCATCAGGAAGCCGAATTGTGCCTGTGCGTCTTCCGGAGTAAAGCCAAGAATTGAAAACATCTTGCTTTGTAGTTCTTTATTGAAAATACGGATCGAACCGCCGCCGATCTCCACTCCATTGATGACAAGATCGTAAGCATTTGCACGGACTTTTCCGGGATCAGTATCTAACAAAGAAATATCTTCCGGTTTAGGCGACGTGAACGGATGATGCATAGCATGCCAGCGTTTTGCATCGTCGTTGTATTCGAGTAATGGAAAATCCAGAACCCATAGTGGCCGGAAAACATTTTTATCGCGGAGACCTAAACGGTTTCCCATTTCAAGACGTAATTCACTCATTGCTTTTCTCGTCTTCGAGTCATCGCCGGCAAGAACTAATATCAAATCGCCGGGAGCAGCGTTGCATTTTTCTGCCCAGACTTTCAGATCTGCTTCAGTATAAAACTTATCGACAGAAGATTTTAAAGTTCCATCACCATTGTAGCGAAGATAAACCAGTCCGGTTGCTCCTATCTGTGGGCGTTTCACCCAGTCGGTAAGTTCATCAAGTTGCTTGCGCGTATACGATGCGCAGTCTTTTGCACAAATAGCGATCACCGATTCTGCATCATCAAACACTTTGAAATTTTTTCCAGAAGTTGCAGACTTAATGTCAACGAATTTCATTTCAAAACGGATATCCGGCTTGTCGTTTCCATAATCGCGCATGGCCTCCGCAAATGTCATGCGAGGAACTTCACCCAATTCAACATTTTTTACATGTTTGAATAAGTGAAGGATCATTCCTTCGAATGTATTGAGAATGTCTTCCTGTTCAATGAAACTCATTTCGCAATCGATCTGCGTAAACTCAGGCTGACGATCGGCGCGAAGATCTTCGTCACGGAAACATTTTACGATCTGATAATACTTATCCATTCCCGCAACCATTAATAGTTGCTTGAAAGTTTGTGGTGACTGCGGTAATGCATAAAATTCACCGGCATTCATTCTCGATGGAACAACGAAATCACGCGCACCTTCGGGAGTTGATTTGATCAGCACCGGTGTTTCCACTTCAATAAATTCCTGAGCGTTGAGATAATTTCTTGTCTCTGCAGCAACTTTTGCACGTAGTAATAATGCTTCCTTTACAGGATTTCTGCGAATATCGAGATAGCGATATTTCATTCTTATGTCATCGCCGCCATCAGTATTTTCTTCAATTGTAAAAGGCGGAGTTTGTGCTTTATTTAAAACAACAACTTTATCGACGATGATCTCAATTTCACCTGTCGGCATATTGAGATTTTTATTGCTTCGTTCAGCAACTTTACCGGTCACCTGCAAAACAAATTCTCTTCCGTATGAACGTGCTTCTTCACAAATTGCAGCATTGGTTTCCATATTGAAAACTAATTGAGTGATACCATAACGATCACGAAGATCGATGAATGTCATTCCACCGAGATTCCGAGAACGCTGAAGCCAGCCGCAAAGAGTTACATTTTGTCCGATGTGCTGCATTTTGAGCTCACCGCAGGTGTTGGTACGAAGCATATTTTTAGTTGTGATTTGCGAATTTAGGAAAAATAGTGAGTAGTAAGTAGAGAGTGACAAGAAGCACGTCTTTCAAATTTCAAAAATTTACCATTTATCTGCCTTAATATTAATTGGTTAACAAACCCTTTAAAATCTATTTTAAAAGTTTAGCACTCAAACCAATCCGAAATCCGAAATTCGAAATTCGAAATAAATCATTCAAATAAATGATATTAGATAACACCCCCGAACATTTCATGCGTGAAGCCTTAAAAGAAGCGCAACTTGCTTTTGATGCTGATGAAGTTCCGATCGGCGCAGTGGTTGTGCATGGAAACCGGATCATTGGTCGCGGGCATAACTTAACGGAACGATTGAATGATGTCACGGCACACGCAGAAATGCAAGCCTTCACTGCAGCAGCGAATTTTGTGAATGGAAAATATCTGACTGATTGTACTCTGTATGTAACAATAGAACCGTGTGTAATGTGTGCCGGTGCTTCGTACTGGACACAGATCAGTAAAATAGTTTACGGTGCGCGCGATGAGAAGAAAGGGTTTCAGAATATTTCAACTTCTATTTTACATCCGAAGACGGAGTTGATTGGTGGCATAATGGAAGATGAATGTAGGGGGTTGATGCAGGATTTTTTTCGTTCGAAACGGTGAGTAGTGATTGGTAAGTTGTGAGTAGCAATGCATATTTGCTTGCGAGTATTAATTTCATTTCACCTATTGATTGTATGAATTCGCCAAATACTGGAATTTTGAATACTGATTCTTAATTACATTTGAATAAATTGATTCAGAAGAAACTGTAATTTAAAATTGTTCGCCTTAATAATAAAAGCAACAATGATAACATTCAAAAAAATTAAACATGAGAACAAGCTTTCTTTTGATTATACTTTTTCTTTTTTATTCATCATTCTCTTTTTCGCAGAATAGATTTCAAGCAACCACATTTGACAATAGTGGTGGCATGATTATGCTTAGTAGAAACACTCCAGATTCAGGAGTAATAATGACTGGTCTAAATATAGCAACCGGAAATACTTTAATCACCAAAACAGATTCATTGGGTAATATTGAATTTTGCAAAATATTGTCTTCTCAATCTATATTTGGCGTCTCTGATATTTTGAACACTTCAACTGGATACTTAATGGTTTGTTATAATAGTGATGACAATATATTTTTTATGAATGTTGATTTTAATGGGAATTGCCAATCTACAATTGCATATTCCAGTCCTTTAGATTTAACTATATCAAACATATTGGTCAATCCAGACGGCACATCATGGTTAGTTGCCAATTTTTACGGTGCAACGACTAATGGATTTTCGTTAATCCGGTTGGATTCAAATTACAGCATAATCTCTTCTTCTCTTTATACTTATTTATCTGTAGGAATAGGTCAAATCATTCCAACTTCCTCAAATGAGTTCTATTTAATAGGCACATATAACTTTAACCCATTAGTGATTAAGTTTGATAGTACTGGTGCTATTCTATGGAGTAAAAGTTATAATATTCCAAGTAATGGACAAATTTTTGCAGACAGATCTTCTGACAATGGACTTATTATCAGTACCGGTTTTTCTCAATCGCAAGATCAAATGACACAATTAATAAAAATAGATTCATTAGGATCGGTTGAGTGGAACAAAATTTATACTATACCAACCCTAAGACTTCAGGGAATTTCTATGAAAACCATTTTTAATTCAGGTTATTTAATTTCTGGTGAATTAAGCTTGAATAATCAAACATATCCGGATGCCTTTTTGATAAGAATTGATAATTCAGGTAATTTACAATGGGCTTATAAATATGGAGGTTTGGAATATGAACATAATCGGACAATAGTTCAATCATATGATGGAGGTTACGTTTTTGCAGGATCAACAAACGGAATTCCCATTTCAAATATTACAACCGGTTATGTTGTAAAGACCGATTCGAATGGAATTAGTGGTTGTTACGAAAGCTCAATAAGTGTTGATACATTTTCAACCAGTATTGTATCAACATCTGTTAATTTCCCTAACTCCGCTTTTACATTCAGTGCTGCAAACATAGCACTGCCAAATTCTAGCGACGATGTAGGACATTTTATATGCTCGTCGGTAGGCGTAGATGAATTACCTAATAAAATTTCAATTAAACTTTTCCCAAATCCGATAAGCCGACTTGCAACTTTTCAAATAAATCAAAACCTCGATCAGCATTTCGAATTAAAAATTATAAATTCTTTAGGAGATAAATATATTCAACAAAAAATTTCAGAAGTCGAAACAGAACTTGACCTAAGCAATCTCCCAAATGGTATCTACATCTACCAACTCAGCAATTCAGAAAATAATTTTACAGGAAAATTTATTGTTGCGCATTAAATGCAGTGTGAGTTTGAGTGTGGAGT
>JBMQEM010000088.1:0-6580 GCA_049363815.1 Bacteroidota bacterium | reverse complement strand
AACCCGGTGTAATTGAACGCGACGAACATCAAAAATTCCCTGCAGAGCAGATCAAGAAAATGGGCGAACTCGGATTTCTTGGAATGATGGTGAGTCCGAAATATGGTGGCGGTGGAATGGATACCATTTCTTATGTCCTGGCAATGGAAGAAATTTCGAAGATCGATGCTTCTGCTTCAGTTGTTATGTCTGTAAACAATTCTCTGGTTTGCTGGGGACTTGAAAATTTTGGAAATGAAGAACAGAAATTAAAATATTTAGTACCGCTTGCAAAGGGTGAGATCATTGGCGCATTTTGTTTGTCAGAACCTGAAGCTGGTTCTGATGCAACTTCACAGGCAACAACTGCAATTGATGCAGGAGATCATTACATTTTGAACGGGACGAAAAACTGGATCACTAACGGGAACAACGCTTCTGTTTATCTGGTAATGGCACAAACTGATGTTGCAAAAGGTCACAAAGGAATCAATGCATTGATCCTCGAAAAAGGAATGCCCGGATTCACGATCGGACCGAAAGAAAATAAACTAGGGATTCGCGGAAGTGATACTCACTCATTGATGTTCACTGATGTGAAAGTTCCAAAAGCAAACCGCATCGGTGAAGACGGATTCGGATTTAAGTTCGCCATGAAAACACTTACGGGTGGAAGAATCGGTATCGCTTCGCAGGCTCTTGGAATTGCCGGCGGTGCTTATGAATTAGCTCTGCAATATTCGAAAGAAAGAAAAGCATTTAAAGTTCCGATTTGTCAGCATCAGGCAATTCAATTTAAGCTGGCAGATATGGCAACTGAAATTGAAGCCGCAAGATTACTTTGTTACAAAGCAGCCTGGATGAAAGATCAGCATCTTGATTATGGTCTATCTGCATCAATGGCAAAATTATTTGCTTCTAAAGTTGCTATGGATACTACTATCGAAGCCGTACAAATTCACGGTGGGTATGGATATGTAAAAGAATTCCATGTTGAACGACTAATGCGCGATGCAAAGATCACTCAGATTTATGAAGGTACGAGTGAAGTTCAGAAAATTGTAATTGCGCGTGCGATTATTGGAAAGTGAAATTGATTGCGGATTGCGGATTGCGGATTTATTGGCTCCGATTAAACTGCCGGATTTAATTTTACTTCCAGCCTTTGTTAACACGTAACATTAAACATTAAACAAATTAAATCATCACGGTAAAAAAAATGCGAAACCATCTCCGGACATTATTCATTCTTACATTAATTATTTTCGCCGGATGTACTTCGCAAAAAGATGTAATTTATTTTCAAGGAAAAACGCCTTCGTTGCAGCAGGATGCAAATTCTAAACTGAGAATTTATCCAAACGACATCCTTGGCATCAGTATTTTCACCATCAACGCTGAAGCTTATCCGTATTTAGCTACAGGTTTTGACAAGCCTGTGAGCGATAACCGATCCGCTTATGAAAAAGGATTTGTTGTAAATGAAACAGGTGAATTGAAGCTTCCGCTTATCGGGCAGGTGAATTTAACCGGACTTACAATTCCGGAAGCAGTTAGTATGCTTGAAACAAAATTCAAAGAATTTATCGATGAACCGATCGTCACAGTCAAAAAATTAAATTTCAAGGTTACGATCCTTGGTGAAGTCAATAAGCCGGGAACGTATCCAATCATGAATGAAAAAGCAACACTGCTGGAAGTTCTGGGTTTAGGAGGCGATCTTACTCAATATGGCGACAGGAAAAATGTCCATTTGATCCGTACTGAAAATAACCAGACGAAAGATTTTTATATCGATCTAACCGATGCAAATTCAGTTACTGCTGACACTTATTTTCTACACCCTGACGATGTAATCTATATTTCACCAATAAAAAGAAAAGCATTTCAGAGTATCAGTCCTTCTGTAACCGTCTTTACTTCTATTCTTACAACCACTGTTATTGTAATGACATTTTTAATTACCAATACCAATAAATAATTCCAATGAGAACTAATTCCGAAAACCAACGGATTAATGATGACGAAATAGATCTTCGTTTACTCTTTGGGAGTATCCGGAAAAAATGGCATTATTTTATTTTTTCTTTCATCATTTTTGCACTTGGTGCATTTCTATACACTCGCTTTACCCTTCCGGTTTATGAAGCAACGTCCAGCGTTTTAATAAAGGATTCAAAGAATACATCAAAAAATATCGAAGATATCTTGACAGGAGATCTGTTAGGAAATACAAAAAATATTGCAACGGAAATTGGCATCCTCCGCTCAAGGTCAGTTCTTGAAGAAACGATCAATGAATTGAATCTTGGCGTAAGTTATTTTGACAAGTCGAGCATTTTCAGCTATCCGGTTTATAAAAATTCTCCATTCCTGGTTTCTGTGAGCCGTGTGAATGATGGCGTTTACGACGAAGAGTTTAAACTTTCTCCTATCGATGAGAACACCTTTCAACTTGAACTGGATGCCGACAACCGTGCGTTCCAATATAGTTACAGTAACAAACATAGTTATGGTGAGGAGATACGTACACCAAATTTCACCATCACAATTTCAAAAAACGAATTCACTTTCGACAACTCACAGAAAACAAAATATGCTTTCGTAATCAATTCGATGAATAAACTTCTCGCTTATTACAACGAGAAAATGAAGATCGAACCGATCAATAAAGACGCTACCATCGTAACGATCAGTGTCCAGGATAAGATCAAAGATCGCGCAGTTGACTTTCTGAATACATTAGGAAAAGTTTATATTAATCGTGATGTCAAAGACAAATCATCGGTTGCCGCACTGACTTTAAAATTCGTTGACGAACAACTTGAGGAGATCTCTAAAACATTGAATGCAACAGAACTTGATCTGCAAAAATTCAAAGAATCCAAAGGTACGGTCAATCTGAGTGAAGAATCAAAAGCATATCTTGAACGTGTAACTTCTGTTGATGAAACAAGAGTAAAAGCAGAGATCGATCTTAAGTCGCTCGACTACCTGTATGATTACATCACATCCAACCTCGACCTTGAATCGCTTTCTCCATCTACTCTTAACAATCCGGATCCCACACTGGTAGAACTCATTGCCAAGTTGAAAGAGCTACAGAATAAGCGTAAGAGTTTATCGTACGGTTCAAGCGCGCAGTCGCCGGCATTGAAGGTTATCGATGAGCAGATCGGGCAAACAAAACGATCATTAGTTGAAAGCATCAACAACCTCCGCAATCTGACAAAAACCGGATTACAGGGAATCAATTCACAACTTTCAAAATACGAGAACGACATTCGTAAAATTCCGAATATTGAACGCGAATTATTAGCGATTCAAAGGAACTTTACTGTCAATGAAAATATTTACGTTTATCTACTTCAGAAAAAAGCGGAGACAGGAATTGCTAAAGCAACTGCTGTTAGCGACAACAAAGTTCTGGACACTGCAACAGTGAATGATATTCCTGTTATTCCAAATAGTAAAGCCGTTGCGATAATTACTTTGATGCTGATCCTGATCGTTCCTTTGCTGATCATTTTACTTCAGAGTTATATCCGTAATACGATCTCCAATCGCGAAGACATTGAGAAGATGACCAAGACACCGATCATTGGAGTTGTCGGACATCACACTACAGGCGAAAGACTGGTTGTTTCTACTAAACCGAAATCGTCGATTGCAGAAGCTTTTCGTTCCATTCGTGCTAACCTCATGTTTTTCGGTTTATCTGATCAACACAAGATCGTATTGATCACATCAAGTGTTGGTGGCGAAGGGAAATCTTTTTCGACATTAAATCTTGCCGCAGTTCTTTCACTGCAAAGTCATAAGGTGATCATTGTCGGAATGGATCTGCGCAAGCCGCAGTTGGTACAGGATCTTGGAGTGAGTAATGATATCGGTGTAAGCACATATCTCATAGGCAAAAGTTCACTCGAAAGCGTGATCTGCAAAACAAATGTTCCCGGACTCGACATCATTCCTGCAGGACCAGTTCCACCGAATCCGGCTGAATTACTTGCGAAGAAAGAAACGATCAATCTGATGAATGAATTGCGTGAGATGTACGATTACATTATTATCGACACACCACCGGTCGGAATTGTTAGTGACGCTATGATGCTAATGAATCTTGCTGACATCAACATCTTCATTCTACGCGAAAATTATTCGAAGAAAGATTATATTAAAACCATCAACACATACTACACTGCCGGACAAGTAAAAAACATTTGTATCCTTTTAAATGATGCCGGAAATCATCAGCGTTATGGGTACGGATATGGGTATAGTTACGGGTATCATGGGTATGGGTATTATGATGAGGATTCGAAGCCGAAAGGAGTATTTGGAAAAATTTTCAAAAGGAAGCAAGTTTAACACAAGAACACTGAGAACACAATAAGACCACGGAATTCCGTGATCTTATTGTGTTCTCAGTGTTCTTGTGTTAATTTTAATTGATAAGCAACTCCATTTTTGAACTCCGCGACCCCTTAACAAGAATCAACGAATTCTCCGGAAGATTCTTTTTGAAATAATCAGCGGCTAAACTTGAATTTTCAAAGTGCATACTTTTTATTTCATTCGCATATACTCCGAAATTTTTTCCCACTAAGATCAATTGTTGAAAATGCATTTTTTTCAACTGCTCAATAATTCGTTTATGTTCCGCAACACTTTCTTCTCCTAATTCCGCCATATCACCAATACAAATGATCTTCGAATCCGATTGCATCTTTTCAAAATTACGAAGCGCAGCTTCCATGCTACTTGGATTGGCATTGTATGCATCGAGCACTATTGTATTCGTTCCGTATTGAACGATCTGCGAACGACTGTTATCAGGAACATAGGCAGCAATGGCTTCATTGATGTCTTCGGGTTTCACACGGAAATAATTTCCGATGCAGATTGCGCTTAAAATATTTTCGAAATTGTAAGCACCGATCATCTGAGTCTGAATTTCACCGTGTGCACTTTCACATTTCCAATGCAATGTAATTGTTGGTTCAGATGAAAGAAGTTCGCCCTTGCAAAAAACATTCGACGATGTTCCGTAAGAAATTATTTTTTCAGGCTTGTATTCATCAGCCATTTTATTCAGATGTTCATTGTCTGTATTGATAAATGCAGTCCGGCCTTGTCCGTGCAGATGTGCATACATCTCCCCTTTTCCTTTCTTCACGCCTTCAAATCCGCCGAAGCCTTCCAGATGCGCTTTAGCAACATTGGTGATCAACCCATAATCCGGCATTGCAATGCTGCACAACAAATCAATTTCCTTCTGATGATTTGCACCCATTTCGATGACAGCAAAATTTGTTTTTGCAGGCATCGACAAAATTGTAAGCGGCACACCGATGTGATTATTCAGATTTCCTTTCGTAGCATGAACATTATATTTTTTGGCAAGCACATTCCGGATCAATTCTTTCGTTGTTGTTTTTCCATTCGATCCTGTTATGGCTAAAAATGGAAAATCGCATTTCGATCGATGATGTTGCGCTAATAGCTGAAGAGCTTTCAGACAATCATCAACAAGAATGCAACGTTCATCTATCTTGTAATCTTTCTCATCAACTACCACCAGTGATGCACCAAGTTCCAATGCTTGTCCGGCAAATGTATTTCCATTGAACGTCGGACCTTTCAACGCAAAAAATATACAGCCTGTGGAGATAGTTCTGGTATCAGTTGAAACAACAGGATTTGCTAGAAAGTGTTGGTAGATTATTTCGATTTGCGACATGGGACGAAAATAGTAGGATTTATTCATAGTTTTTGGTTCAAATGGGGAAAGTTCTTAGTGATTTTTTTTAAGGCAATGATGGCGAATAAAGAATTACGTAAAAAAATAATCCCGTCCTTATAGTCCGCATGCAAAATCAAAACGTAAATTGAAATGAAATTTTTTTAAATGAAACTGATTTCCAAATCATGTGCGACCCCTCCGGGGTCGTATCACGAAAAACATTCGTTTTTCGACCGATATCGGACCCTGCTACCGATATGTGACCCCGCTGGGGTCGGAACTTACATACATACTCTGGATTTTGTAATTTTCTGCCGATGTGGGACCCAGCTACCGATATGTATTTCCTGGGGATTTTCTTTTTATTCCACAAAGCAGAGAGATGTATCCCCCCCTGTGGGTGTAAATCTTCTTTGTGATCCGGATGGCTGGGACTTTCTAAACTCTTCGCTTGTGTAATTTCTTTTTGATCCGGAAAGTCGAGAATGATACTTCCGAAGATGGTGTGATTTCTTTTGAAACAGGAAGGCTTGTTTGCATAACTAATTGATCAACTTTTGAATCCGACTCCAACGACCCCAGAGGGGTCACATATTGGTAGAAAATATAATTGCGCCGCAATCACGACCCCGGAGGGGTCGCACATGAATATGTAATGCAATTGGCTATGAAATCGAAATTTGATGTTTTCCGATGAAAACGTAGGGCAAAATCATATTCCAAGTGTTACGGGCAATCAATCACCTTCACACCTGTGGAATCGTGCACCGCGATATCAAGCCTGACAATTTTTTGTTCAAAAGCAGTGATCCCAACTCCCCTGTCAAGTTGATTGATTTTGGACTGAGCCGCAAG
>JBMQEM010000087.1:0-6604 GCA_049363815.1 Bacteroidota bacterium | reverse complement strand
GATATAAAAGTCCGTGATTTTTTACTTGCACCGCTTGACAAAAAAGTCAGCGAACTGATGGACCGTCAATATGTAAATCTGAATGCCCGCGACGATCAGGAGGTTGCCATTGACATATTCAAGCAAACGAATCGAATGGCTTTGCCCGTAACAGATTTCAACGGCTTGCTGATTGGAATTATTACGATCGATGACGTTGTCGATGTCATTGAAGAAGAAGATACTGAAGATATTCAGAAGTTCGGGGGTACTGAAGCACTCGATGAACCCTATCTGAAAGTCTCGTTACCAAAAATGATCCGCAAAAGAGCCGGCTGGTTAGTTGTACTCTTCTTTGGAGAAATGCTCACTGCAAGCGCCATGGGTTTCTTTAATGATGAATTGAATAAAGCAGTTGTACTTACTCTTTTTGTTCCGCTGATCATTTCAAGTGGTGGTAATAGCGGTTCACAGGCTGCTACACTTATCATTCGTGCAATGGCACTTGGAGAAGTTACCTGGCTAAACTGGTGGCAGGTTATCCGCCGTGAAGTGATGTCAGGATTAGCCCTCGGTTCAATACTGGCCGTAATTGGTTTCCTTCGAATTTCTATCTGGTCTACATTCACAGATATATACGGCCCATACTGGTTTCTTATCGGACTTACCGTTTCATTTACATTGATCGGAGTTGTTCTCTGGGGAACTTTAGCCGGCTCAATGATCCCAATGCTTTTGAAAAAACTCGGAAGAGATCCTGCTGTTTCTTCTGCGCCATTTATTGCAACGTTAGTCGATGTAACGGGGTTGATACTTTATTTTTCGTTGGCGTATTTGTTACTTAAAGGGACTTTGTTATAAGTTGTTTGTGATAAAAAAACACTGAGAACACAAGATCACAATATGACCACGGAATTTTATATTTCCATGATTAAGAAGGGCATTTTTCTTAATTGAAAAAAGTTATTCAGTGCACTTTTGTGAACTTGTGTTCTTGTGTTTTTTTTCTGTCCCGAATTTATTTCATTACAACCCCACTCACCTCCAGCTTCACCTCCGGCATCATCGGGTCATTCAGAAATACGTTGATCGTACGACTGTCTTTTCCGTCTTTCCCGAATGAATCAAATTCAACATGCACGATGCCCGTTTCTCCGGGCTGGATTTCGCTTTTGGTCACGCTCGTTTTGATGCAGCCACAAGTTGATTTAACTTTGCGAATGATCAAAGGCTTTACTCCGTCATTTGAAATCAGGAAATCGTGATTTGATTTTTGTCCGGCTGTGATTGTACCATAGGAAAAAATGGTTTCGGGAATTCTTGCTTTGGGCAAAAGTGTGTCAGAATGAGAAAAATATTCCTGAATAGTTGCACTTACATTGATATTCTTTTGCGGCTGATCAGTATCATTTGTATTGATCAGAATTCTGTCAAGGATAAATCCGTAGTCGTCACGTTTTGCAAAATTGTAACTTACAATTATAGTTCCTGTTTCTTCAGGTACAAGTTTGTTTTTACTGATCGATACGGATGAATAATTATTCGAACCATTAACATCCAGATTCATTGCAACTTTTCCGGAGTTCAGGATCCGGATCGTATCTTGCCTGGATTCGTTCGTCAGTACTTTTCCGAAATTAATTGTCGATTCAGATAATCTCAAATTACCGATCTTTTTTGCATACTGATCATTGATCGTTGGTGGTGCACTGATGGTTTGAGCATAGCAATGATCGCTTACCAAAATTGAAAGTAATACAACGAAGAATAGTTTTCTTTTGATCATAAATGAACTTCCTGATTGGATTGAATTAATTGTTCTGTCAGATTCTCCAGATTCATTCCGTCAAATGTTCCTGAACTCATCATCAGGAAAACGGACTTGCCTTTTGAATAAGCCTGAATATCTTTCTGCAAGATAGCAGAATCTGTGTAAACTTTAATATCAGGATTCGAAAAAGCTTTTTTTACCATTTCCGGCGTAATTTCCTTCAGCTTTTTATGGGCAATCGTCTGAGGATTGAAATAAACGATCTTCACATCGGCATCGTCCATACTACCTGAATATTGCGCCAGAAAATCTTCATTCAGCGAACTGAACGTATGCAATTCCATACAGGCAATTAGTTTTCTATCCGGGAATTGTGAACGTACAGCATGCGTAGTTGCTTTTAATTTAGATGGCGAATGCGCAAAGTCCTTGAACACTGCAACATTTTCATTTCTTCCCAATAATTCTAATCTGCGGGCAGCCCCTTTAAAATCTGCTATTGAATTGTAAAATGTTCTTCTGTCGATACCGATCTGCTCGCAGACATTCTGGGCTCCTTCTAAATTCTGCAAATTATGTTCTCCGAAAACTGAAATAGCAATTTTTCCTGAGTCTGTGATCAGATAGGTTATGCCATTCACAATTTCATGCGGTGGAATTGAATATGGAATTTTCTTCGCCTGCACAGAATCTGTCTCAGCTACTTTTTTTACTTCGCTGTCATTGTTGCAATAGATCAACTTTCCATTTGCAGGAATCTGATCAGCAAAGATCCGGAACTGCTCAACGTACATATCGTAGGTAGGAAAAACATTGATGTGATCCCATGCAATTCCGCTGATCAAACCTATTTCTGCTTTGTACAAATGAAATTTCGGCCGGCGATCGACCGGTGATGAAAGATATTCATCACCTTCAAGAATAATAAGAGGAGCATTACTCAGTCGCACCATCGTATCAAAACCTTCCAGCTTCGCTCCTACCATGTAATCGAAATCTTTGTTCAAGGACTTCAGTACATGAAGGATCATTGCTGTAATTGTTGTCTTTCCATGCGATCCGCCAATGACCACTCTGGTCTTGTCTTTGGAATGCTCGTACAGATACTCCGGATATGAATACACAGGCAAACCGATCTCCTGTGCTTTCAGTAATTCCGGATTGTCTGCACGTGCATGCATTCCAAGGATCACACCGTCGAGTTCTTTCGAAATTTTTTCCGGAAACCATCCAATGCTTTGCGGTAAAATTCCAGCAGCAGATAATCTGCTTTTCGAAGGCTCATTGATCTCATCATCAGATCCGCTAACCTGAAATCCCTTTTGATGTAAAGCAAGCGCCAGATTGTGCATGGCAGCTCCACCGATGGCTATGAAATGAATACGTTTTGACATTCAATAAAGGTAGGAATTGTTGATGCTATTGTGGTTGGTTTCTTATAGGGATTTGCACATGGTTACTAACAGTAACAGGTTCAAATTTCAACAATCACAACTGTCCGCTAATACATTTTCAAATGAACAATATTGCCGTCAGCCTTCGATCAAATAAGTTAAACTAAATAGTTCATTATAAGAATATGTCTCTAGAAGTGGTAGGCATGTTAGGGCCGTAATTTTGGTAATACCAGATTATATGAGAAAGTCAAGCCCCTCTAGAGGCGCACTCTTTAAACACTATGCTTGTGTCCATTAATCCAACTGCATAAATGTTCCAGCTTGGTGCTTGCAATCGGCCTATTCCTGATGTACAATTGTGCTTTTGTTGCCGAAAAAAGCTATGTGTGTAAAGAGTACGCCCCTACAGGGCTAAGGACTCTTGTGGCTTCAAAAGTTACCAAAAGTATGGCCCTAACGGGCCTGACAATCTATAAAGAGCAACGAATATTGAACCTAAGATAACTTTGAACTTTAATTAAAAAAACAGTTCTTTACAATATGAATCTCTATACAATCAACACCGGCTTCTTTAAACTCGATGGCGGAGCTATGTTTGGCGTAGTGCCTAAATCAATGTGGAAAAAGATCAATCCACCGGATGATAACAACATGTGCAACTGGGCCATGCGATGCCTGCTGGTTGAAGATGGTGACCGGCTTATCCTGATCGACAATGGAATTGGTAATAAGCAAGACGATAAATTTTTTGGATACTATTTTTTGAACGGAGATGATACACTTTCAAAATCATTAGCCGCTCATGGTTTCCATGAAGATGATATTACAGATATGTTTCTGACACATTTACATTTTGATCATTGTGGCGGAAGTATCAAGTGGAATACGGCAAAAGATAAACTTGAACCTGTGTTTAAGAATGCAACCTATTGGAGTAATGAAAAACACTGGGAGTGGGCTACTAAACCGAATGCCAGGGAAAAAGCAAGCTTTCTGAAGGAAAATATTTTACCGATCCAGGAATCAGGGCAGTTAAAATTCATTAAAGAAGGTGAAAAGGTTTCTGACAATTTTTCAGTCAGAATGGTTAGTGGTCATACTGAATCGATGATGCTGCCTGTCATCGATTATAAGGGGAAAAAGATCGCCTATTGCGCAGATCTGATACCCTCAGCCGGACATACCCCAATTCCCTATGTAATGGCTTATGATACGCGTCCGCTCCTTTCATTACAGGAAAAAACAGATTTTCTAAATGATGCAGTGAAAGAAAATTATGTCCTGTTCTTTGAACATGATCCGGTAAACGAATGTTGTATCATTGAAATGACAGAACGAGGTCCGAAGTTAAAAGAGACGTTACCCCTATCGGCTGTTTAAGTTTTTCTGGTTCTTTATTTTTATCCTGACCGATTTTTTACCTGCAATCAGGTATTTATCAAGGAGAAGGTTTGCAGGATCACTCAGGTCAAATTCTAACCGGTTTTTTCTGTTGAGTTTGAAATACGCATGCATATCATTTGAAAATTTTCTTGCCCTGACAGAATCGGCCGCATAAAAATAGAGTGCAGAATTCTGACCATCGATAATTTCATAAACCGGTTCCTTGAATGATCTGTATTCAATTATTTCAAAACGTTGATTATTATTCAAGGTTGATATAGTTTTGGATATTACGAACAAAATCATCAATAGAATAGAGATCCGCAATTTCCGGATCGACTTTTCATAAAAATAGAAGATCATGAACAGGATGATCAGATCCAGAATTACCATTTCTGAAAAACTGAGATAAAGATCCTCAGTAACTGCATAAGGCAGGTCTTTGATCATTACAGCAAGGTAATTTAGAAATTGGATTGTTTGATTCAGGCAGAACCCAAGTTTGAGAAGTAACCAATCAAACGGTGAGATGAAAAACAACGCAAGACCACCAAAAATAGCAATGGTAGAGACGGGAATGATCAGAAGATTGGCCGGAATAAAATAATTCGGGAACTGATGAAAATAGTAACAACTGACCGGAAAGGTTGCCAGTTGAGCAGCAATGGATACAGCGATCAATGACCATACAGATGATAAAAATTTATTACGGATATAGAACCAACGATTGATCGATGGATATATAAATGCAATTCCGGCCACAGCAAAATAACTGAGTTGAAAGCCGGGTTCAAATAAGATCAAGGGATCGAATGCAACACAAATTACCAGAATTGATGCTGCAAGTGTATTGTAAATATTCGAGTTCCTGTTGATGGACTTTCCAATAAGAATAAAAGAGAACATCATCGCTGAACGGATCACCGAAGGTGACATTCCGGTGAGGATCGCATAGAACCAAATGATTACTATCATCAAAATTAAACGCACCAGCCACCATACTTTTTTATTCTCCATCTTCCTAAACAGAAATGCCAGCGCAGCGAAAACTATTCCGACGTGCATACCACTTACGGAAAGGATGTGTAATGTTCCCGAAGCAGAAAATGCAGCCATGATCTCCTGATTGATCTCATCGTCATATCCCAGCACCAATGCTGAAAGTACTGCATATTCCTGGCCTTGAATTTCTGCTTTATGAAAACTAGCCAGCAATTCATCGCGGAGCGACTTACTTGAATTCAGCACTGAAAAAGAATGATTCTTTGCTAAAATCTTCCAATTACTATTTGGTATTCTGCATTGATAGGAAATTCGTTTTATCGCTGCATACTTTTTAAAATTAAACTGCCCGGGATTTAAAGGTTCTTCGATTTCTTTGATCTTATTGGGCAGTAATATCAGATCACCAACATTTACTTCCGGTGAAATGGAATCGTAATAATAAAAGTATGCTTTGAAATTCGCAGGGAACCATTCTAAGGTATCGCAGTAGGCTGAGATCATAATTTCTGTACGCTGCATTTTACCTGCTAGGACAGGAATGGAGATAATCTTCCCGATAACATACTTCGATTCCGCCTTGAAATCATTTTTAACCGAACATGAATCGGATTTCAGTGAATTCAGAATCCAACCCACACAAAAAAAAGCTGTTAATAATAGGACGGGATTGATAAACCTGAATTTATATTGGTTTTTGTATTGCGTCCGGATCCAGATCTGAAAAATTATCAGCACTGCTATAAGCAATAAAATAAAAAAGGATTTACTGCCAATATTCTGAAACGAAAGCACAACACCTGAGATAAATGCCGGTAAGACACGGATGAAAGGTGCACTGGAGAAAATGTTCACATGGCAAAAGTATGATTCATTATATTGCGAACGATAAACTGCAAAAAGTTCCCGCTTTTTATAAACTTAATTTATGAAATGGTGAAATGAGCTTATGAAATTAAATTGTATTCATGTGGCTAAAGCCATTAAAAAGCATCTTATTTAGTCCGTCAGCTAAAACTCTCATGATTACCCACATCTTTCCTCATTTGTCGGTTAATAAATCCAATAGCTT
>JBMQEM010000086.1:0-1660 GCA_049363815.1 Bacteroidota bacterium | reverse complement strand
GCGAAGAACCGTCCGAGCAGGAAGTCATCGCGGACGCGATCCGCAAGCATGTGACAAAAAGCTCCGCCATCGCGCTAAGGCACGTTAAGGTGGTTGGAGAAAAATGGATCGTAAAAACCTCCAGCGGAAAGACTGCGCGTTCGGCAAATAAGGAAAAGTTTTTGAAGGAACTTGGGGAGTGAGAAGCAAAAAGTGAGAAGTGTTGCCAAGCGATTAGATTGGTTGTATAGTTGACAGAAGCATGGGATATTGACCAATCGGCACATTCCGCTAACATAAACGGTTAAGTGCGTATCTTCACGTGGAAAAAATGGAACAACCTATTTTCAATTCATTCAAAGATGCTGTCGGATTATTCGTAAATTACCTCAATGAAAATTATTGGGAACCAATTTACGAGTATCTTAAGATCCATCCTGAATTAGTTAGAACAGTTCCTGGATTTTTAGTTTCGCCAAAAGAAATTATTTTCTACTTTGGCAATACCCACCTAGGAATTGAATATACTGGAGCAGAAAGGCTTGAATCGCTTCCAGAACGACAGGGGGTCAGTATAAAAATATTCGACTACACAGAATCCAATGAAAATTTTCTTGAGCAAATTATTGGTTTTAATTACAACGATAGTTCTTCATCTGTGCCTCTTCCGCTAGCAACATTTTTGGAAGACTTGATAATGCCAACAAATAAAGGATTTGATAAACTGGCTGAATTGAAATGGCATTTTGAAGCACAAGATTCGATAACAGTATTCAATGCAGGTTCACCTGTTCTTATGGGAAATAAATTCACTAGAATTGTAAATGGACTCTTCTTTGACGCTGATAATAATGGATTGCGCACAAGACACATTAAGTGGATTGATTTTGTTCCTGTCCATTATGATAATTCCGACACAGAAAAAGACGCTTACGGATTTGACTTTTCAATATTCAACAGATTGATCGAGCATGACTGTAGATATACATATCCACTGCCTAGTAATTACGATTATAAACACAGTAAACTTCAAAAGATAAATCGTTTAATCGAAATGGTTGGCAGTAACGAAACGAAAGAAACCGATATTACTCAATTTTTATCAAATCCAGAAAATCAATTTATTCTGATCATGCGCTTCTGTGCCATGTCAATTACATCTGAGACAACCTGCGTTTGGCAAAGTGTAGAAAAAGACCCGATTAGGCCTGATTTTTTTATTCTGCAAACTAATGGCTTCGCTGATATTGTTGAATTCAAATTGCCGTCAGTCGAATTAGGCACAGTAGGCAGAGACAACAGAGAATCTTTCTCATCGCAAATAAATTCATATGTGTCACAAACGAGAACTTATCGAAATTATTTCGATGACCCAAATAATAGAGTATGGTTTGAAGAAAAGTATAAATTCAAAGTATATCGACCTAGAAGAATATTGATTGTTGGTAGACGATGGCAATTCGACACAGAAACATGGAAAGAAATTGTCTCAGATTATCATGACTTAGAAATATTAACTTATGATGATCTGGTTGATGGTGTAGTTGCGCAATTATATATGTAGGGCAAGATGCGCCTTGTTCGGCGGTGGTCCACCTGACCACCGCCTTTTTCATCCCTGAATCCCCATTTTTCGTAGTATATTTTCCCCCTCAAAGGACATGGATCATATATGGCATTA
>JBMQEM010000085.1:0-25331 GCA_049363815.1 Bacteroidota bacterium | reverse complement strand
CTCTGACAAAAGTAGTGTCAGAATCTGATCTGAAATACCATACCCAGAAACTTGCGTCAACCGATGTATTCAGAAAACTTATCTGATTCAGGAATGCTCCTTCAGCAGGATTTGAATAAGTAAAATCAGCAATTGGTGACGGGAAATTATTTACCAGATAATATGCAGTAACTTCAGGTTGAATGGCACATGGAACACTGGAGGTCATCTCAACACTTACACTGTCTGCTGTAAGCAAAGGTCCAGGTGAAAAGACACTCCCGCTACCACTGTTCTGTCCGTTTACAAACCATTCAAACGTCGGATTCACACCACCATACTGTGCCTGTGCAATGAAGTCAGTTGAATTTCCTTCACAAACGACAGCAGGATCAGTAGAAATTGTGACCGCAGGCATCAAAGAGATCAAGCTTTGCAGGATCTCATACCCGGTTGCAGTATTAGTTACAATGCAAGGCAGACTAGAAGTCATCAAAACACTTATAGAATCAACTGCGTTCCCAACAACAAAAACAAAAGTTGAATCTGATGAAGCCCCACCTGTAGCAACCCCATTTACATACCATTGATAAAGGGGCGCATTTCCTCCAAAGACTGATGTGCCTGTAAAATGAACCGTATCACCTGTACACAATGCAGCACTTGCGTCAGAACTAAGATTCAAAGCCGGTACAGCATTCTGCAACTGAACATTTATTGTAGTGTCAATGGCAGTTGAGGTGGTTACACATCGCAGGTTGGAATTCATTTCCACAGTGATCAAAGAATCACCGGCATTCAGTGTTGTTGTAAATGTTGCAGCTGTTGCACCGGCAATTGCTGAACCATTGACATACCATTGATAGACCGGAATAGTACCACCATTAAGTGGAGTAGCCGTATAAGTCACCGGAGAACCAGGACATACGGAAGTATCCGGAGAGATCGTAACATCAGGAACAACTGCTGAATTCAATGCTATAAAAGTTGATGCCGTATCAGTTGGTGAAGAAACACAGGATGAATTTGAATGTAGCACCACCTGTACTACAGATCCATTATTTAATACAGATGTTGCAAAAGTATCTACTGCCCCACTCTGTAAGACTACACCATCTACGATCCAGTCATACGTTGGCGCAGTCCCGCCATTGACAGGCGTAGCTGAAAAATTCAATGTATCACCCTGACAAAAAGGTCCGGCAACTGTATTGTTTACCGTTACATCCGGAACGGACTGAGAAGTGATGGTAACCGTGATCGTCGAATCGAAATAAAGACAATTTGCATTGAAGAACCTTAGTGTTATTCCATAATTACCGGGTAGCGAATATTGGATTGTCGGATTCTGATCATCATTGATCACTCCACCGGCTGCATTGCTACCAGGAACAACCCAGTCATAATCGGTGACTGCCGAACTTCCATTACCCGAAAGGCTGATCGGTGTATTGATACATGCTGTTACAGGTGCGATTGTAAAACCCGGGTTGGTATTTGGCTCAACTGAAATCGTATCAGTGGCAGTATAATTTGCTCCACATGCATCCGTAACTGTGACGCTGTAGATCGTAGTGACATTCGGAGTCACACTTAGTGTATCATTTGTCGAGGGCGATGTATTCCAGGCAAAAGCATATGGCGGAATACCATATTGAGGCACAACAACCAGATCGACACTTGTTCCACCACACACTTGCATACTCGGGGTAAAAAAAGCATTCTCTAGTGTATTCCCTGAAACATACATGACCCAATTTGAATTTGCCCGGACACAATTACCAGTACAATTTGTATCGGGATCAATGTTACACCGATAGAAATGTAAAATGAAATTCAGGTTTTGTGGAGCACATGAAGAGGCTGGCAAACATGCCAGCAGTTCAGGCATAGAAATACTGTCATAGCCGCAATTGAAATTAGTTGCCGCCGGACAGGTCATAACCGGCAGAGCGCCGGACGGAAAAGAACATCCTGCATGCTCTATACTAAATCCACCGTCGCTTCCCAGACAAGCACCCAAAGTCAGGAACCTGAACTTCCCTGAAATATCGGTAATAGTTGCATTGGCCGGCGTTGGCACAGTAAGAAAATAATCGCAACTGTTCGTCCAGCAAACAGGACTGTATTTTGTACCGATGATTGATGCAGCCAGTAAACTATCTGCAGCTGTAATTATGGGATCAATTATAACCGGATAAGCAGTTGCAGAAGAATTCAGCCAGCTCACTGGAGTAAATACATTGAATTCACCTTTGGAATTGAACCCTGAATTAATTGCTAAAGGCGAATTCGACTGGTCATTAGAATATGCAAAACAGTTATCAATTGTAAAGCAAATATTATTTTCTTTATCAATGATGTGATTTGCTTCATGCCCTGTTCCGAAAGAATTTATCCTCAGGTTCTCATCCATATCAAATACTTGCCGCATAACAAGATTTCCTCCGGTGAGATTTATTTTTTTCCGGATGATAAAATCCACTTCGATCTTACTTTCACTTACTACAAACACAAGGTCAACATCGGGATAAAAATTATGCACCATTACTCCATCATCCCCGGCAGAAACATTTGACCAGTCCGATTGTCCGATCTCGTTTTCATTTCCTGAAGCATCTACATGGATCAACCGAATGTCTTTTGCAATTTTCAGGACTTTATCCTGAAAAGCAACTTCAACCTCACGTTTTCCGATATCGATCTTTACAGGCGAACGCTGTTGATCCGAAACAAATACCAAAGGGTTTGTCGTTGGAGTTAATCGGTAATTTATTTCCCGCAGCCAACCATCTTTATCAAAATAATTTATGGGCGAATAAGATTGCTGGATCATGAATTGCTTTCCACCGGAACCTTTTTTCACAAAATGTCTGGAAAATAAAGTACGCTTATCAACCAATTCACAAAACTCATTTTTCTTCTGAGTATCAAATGGAAAAATTCCGAGATCGGGATGTAAATTATATTCTGAAGCAATCAGTTTAGTGATCTCTTCAATACTTTCCTTATGACGTGCAGAAAAATGAGAAAAATTCAGAGTACTCAAGCGTGAATATTGCGCATGCAGTATGGAAGTTAAAAGTATAAAAAAGAAAACTAAATTTCTTTTCATATGAACAAACTGATTTTTACAATATTATTTATAAGCTCCTTAGAAATTCTTCACTCTGCTTCATTAAAGGATACATTACAACATCTTCCTCAATAAAAGGAACAGTTTTCCTGTAAGCAGCAACGAATTCTTCGATCATTCTTGAACTCTGCAATGGTTTTCTGAATTCCAAAGCCTGAGCAGCAGTCATCAACTCAATTCCAAGTATGGTATAGACATTCTGAACTACCTTAAATAACTTTGTAGCTGCATTCGCTCCCATACTCACATGATCTTCCTGACCGTTACTTGATACGATGCTGTCAACGGAGGCCGGAGTACAATACTGCTTGTTCTGACTGACAATAGATGCGGCAGTATACTGAGGGATCATGAAGCCTGAATTTAGTCCCGGATTTCCGGCTAAGAATGGCGGCAATCCACGTTGACCTGAAATTAATAAATATGTTCTTCTTTCGGAAATATTTCCCAACTCAGCCAATGCAATTGCAAGAAAATCCATTGCCAACGCCAGAGGTTGCCCATGAAAATTCCCTGCAGAGATCACTTTGTCCTCATCAGGAAAAACTGTAGGGTTATCAGTAACGGAATTGATCTCTGTCAGGATCACTCCCGCCGCATAATTAATTGCATCACGGGAAGCACCATGAACCTGCGGAATGCAACGGAATGAATACGGATCCTGAACATGTTCTTTACGCCTCTTGATCATCTGGCTGCCTTTGAGAATATTCCGCATGTTCTCTGCAACATCGATCTGACCTTTATGGGGTCTTATCTTGTGGATCAGTTTATCAAATGGCTCTTGCCGGCCATCAAATGCATCAAGGGAAATTGCTGATACAAAATCAGAAAGCGATGCCAGCTGATACGAATTCATAATACAATGCAAACCATAGGAAGCCATGAATTGGGTTCCATTCAATAAAGCCAGACCTTCTTTCGACTGAAGTTCAATCGGCTTCCATCCGAATTTCTTTAAGACATTTTTTGACGGTTGTATCTTTCCTTCAAACATTACTTCTCCTTCACCTATCAAAGGCAGACAAAGGTGTGCCAACGGTGCAAGGTCGCCGGATGCCCCAAGGGAACCCTGCTGATATACAACAGGAAAAATATTATGATTAAAAAAATCGACAAGTCGTTCAACTGTCACGAGCTGCACTCCTGAATTGCCATATGACAATCCCTGTATCTTAAGGAGCAGCATCAGCCTGACGATCTCAACAGGTACAACATCTCCGGTACCACATGCATGTGAGACCATTAGATTTCGTTGCAGTTTACCAAGATCATTTTCTGATACAGATTTATTGTAAAGCGCACCGAAGCCGGTATTGATACCGTATATAGGCTCGCTGTATTCTTTTAATTTGCGGTCAAGATACTTCCTGCATTTTATGATCTTCGCTTTAGCATCATCGGAAAGAACCAGTTTCCTGTTTTCAAAAATAATTTCTTCGATGTCATTCATCGAAAGTTCTTTGTTACTGATCTTATGTTGAGCTTGTGCCATAGATTACAATAGTTTTAATCACGAAATTAATTCAGGTAGCTGATCTGCAGTCACCTTGACCTGCTCACCCGTTATCATATTTTTAATGGTCAGAATTCCTGAACTCATTTCATCAGAGCCGACCAAAGCAACAAATGGAATACTTTTTTTATCCGCATAAGCCATTTGTTTTTTCATTTTGGCATCATCAGGATAAACTTCAGTATTAATATTCAGTTTGCGTAATTGTTTAGCAACGGAAGTACAATATGCAGCTTCAGCATTTCCAAAATTAACAAACATCAATCGTGTAGACACATTACTGAAATCTGGAAAAGCATTGATCTCTTCAAGTACATCATAAATTCTGTCGGCTCCGAAAGAGATCCCCACTCCTGACATATGCGGCAAACCGAAAATTCCGGTCAGGTCGTCATACCTTCCACCTCCGCAAATGCTACCCGTAAAAGTTGTACGAGTATCATTTGTTTTCACTTCAATGATCGCACCAGTATAATAATTCAATCCGCGGGCAAGAGTTATATCCAGTTCCAGTATGCAGCTCGCAGGATGATCACCTGATGCGGAAAGAATTGTCTGAACTTCTTCTATCCCTTTCTTCCCAATTTCAGAGTTGGATAATACTTTTGAAAGCACAATGAGTTTTTCTTCATTCGTTCCTTTCAGATCAATGATAGGTTTGAGCAGTTCGATTGATCGTTCAGAAATTCCCTTCATCTTCAATTCTTCAACCACTTTTTCAATTCCGATCTTATCCAGTTTATCGATTGCAACAGTGATATCAATTATCTTATCGGATGCTCCGATCAGTTCTGCAATTCCTGAAAGTATTTTTCTGTTATTTAATTTTATAGTTACTCCGAAATTGAGGTTTTCAAATACATCGGAGATTATGGAGATCAGTTCAATTTCATTCAGCAATGAATTAGAACCGATTACATCTGCATCACATTGAAAAAATTCGCGATATCTTCCCTTCTGCGGACGATCAGCTCTCCATACAGGCTGGATCTGAAATCTTTTGAATGGGAATGAAATTTCATTCTGATTCATGACCACATAACGCGCAAAAGGAACTGTAAGATCATAACGTAATCCTTTCTCAGCTATATCCCGCATCGTTACATTTCCGCCCGACTTTTTGATCTGATCAATAACTTCACCTGAATTCAGAATACGAAAAAGTAGTTTATCTCCCTCTTCCCCGTATTTACCTTCTAATGTAGAAAGGTTTTCCATAGAAGGCGTTTCAATCTGTTCGAAACCATAACGACTGTAGATCGTCTTGATAGTATCGAAAATATAATTCCGCCGGCGCATTTCAACCGGTGAAAAATCCCGGGTGCCTTTTGGTATACTAGGTTTTGACATGATTTTTATATAGCCTCTAAAATAGATATCAATCGGTCATGAATACAGATGATGGCAGGGAATTATTCACAATCAAATCTGCAGCCTGAAAGATGTAAGTATTACCCTTAAAATTTCAGGTTTCAGCTTTGCCGAACCAATAAAGCTATACCTATCTGACCAACGATCGATATCTGATCCGATGCGGCTGAACATCTCCAAGACGTTGTTTTTTATTTTCTTCGTATTCCGAGAAGTTACCATCAAAGAAATAAACTTGTGAGTCACCTTCGAAAGCCAGAATATGAGTAGCAATACGATCGAGGAACCACCTGTCGTGGGAAATGACAACAGCACAACCTGCAAAATTTTCAAGAGCTTCTTCCAGAGCACGGAGAGTATTGATATCAATATCATTCGTTGGCTCATCTAAAAGAAGAACATTTGAACCTTGTTTTAAAGCGATTGCAAGATGCACACGGTTTCGTTCTCCACCGGAAAGCACTTCCAGTTTCTTACTTTGATCGGTTCCACTGAAATTGAATTTAGAAACATATGCTCTTGAATTCAGTTTCTGATTTCCTACGATCATCGTATCGGTACCTCCGGAGATCACATCATAAACTGTTTTTCCCGGTACAAGATCATCATGCGATTGATCAACATATCCGATCTGAACTGTTTCACCGACTTTGAATTCACCACTATCCGGCTTTTCCAGACCCATGATCATTTTGAAAAGTGTTGTCTTACCGGCACCATTGGGTCCGATAACTCCAACGATACCTGCCGGTGGCAAAGAGAAACTCAGGTTTTCAAATAAGACACGATCACCATAGGCTTTCGAAATATTATTTGCCTCAATTACCACTCCACCCAGACGAGGTCCCGGCGGAATAAATAATTCCAGTTTTTCTTCTTTCTCTTTTACATCCTGATTCAACATTGTATCATAAGCAGCGATACGTGCTTTTGATTTTGTATGTCTTCCTTTAGGAGATAAACGCACCCACTCTAATTCACGTTGAAGTGTTTTCTGACGCTTACTCTCTGTACGTTCTTCCTGTGCTAAACGGTTTGATTTCTGTTCAAGCCATGACGAATAATTTCCTTTCCATGGAATTCCTTCGCCTCTGTCCAGTTCAAGGATCCATCCTGCGACATTATCGAGGAAGTACCTGTCGTGAGTTACTGCGATAACAGTTCCTGCATATTTCTGTAGATGTTGTTCAAGCCACAATACTGATTCAGCATCAAGGTGATTCGTAGGCTCATCCAGTAACAATACATCCGGCTCTTGTAATAGCAATCGGCAAAGTGCAATACGACGTTTTTCACCTCCTGACAAAGTTGCAATTTTAGATTCGGGATCAGGGCAACGCAATGCATCCATTGCAACTTCGATCTTATTATCGATTTCCCAGCCATTGGCAGCATCAATTGCATCCTGTACCTGACTCTGACGCTCAATGAGTTTATTCATTGCATCATCGTCCATCGGTTCAGCAAATTTATTATTGATCTCTTCGAATTCTTTGAGAAGGTCAACTACTTTCTGTGCACCTTCCATCACCACTTCTCTGGCAGTTTTATCCTTGTCAAATTCCGGTTCCTGTGAAAGATACCCAACACTGTATCCGGGAGAAAAAACCACTTCACCGGTAAAGGATTTTTCAAGTCCGGCAATGATCTTCATCAAGGTAGATTTACCGGCACCATTCAAACCCAGGATACCGATCTTGGCACCATAGTAAAATGAAAGATAAATGTTCTTTAATACTTGTTTCTGCGGTGGGTAAGTCTTGCTTACATTAACCATTGAAAAAATTATCTTCTTATCGTCTGCCATGCTTTTATAGATTTTATTTGAAATTCAGCCGGAATGAGTACCCAATCGACCCGGTACCGGTTTAAAATGAGGGTGCAAATGTCGCTAAAAAAAGGTAAAAAATGAAGATGAAAAGCGTCTTAAATGAAACAATTTGAGCTCGTTCGACCGGAAAACAAAAGTATAATTCATGGAGTGAAATCGTTGGATCGCTTTACTTTGTCCCAAAAACCCGAATTCAGCGCCTTTTAAGCGTTTTTTAAGTCAACTCAACAAGTCATTTCAGTCAGATTTCAAAGACTTTATGAGTAACAAAAACGCTGATATTCAGTAATAATCAAAATAAATTTCAATTAAGAAAATGAAAAAGATAATTTTTCTTGCCATTACTATCATTCTCACTTCAGGTGTTATTGCTCAGAATGTGAAAAAGACTGATCGATCGGAGGTCAGAACACATTCTTCCAAAATGAATTCCGGACTTAAAAGAAAACTGAAAACGGGAAATAATGAGGAGCGTGAGATCTCTGTTCTGGTAAAAGGAAATGTAGATATCATCAGGTCAAAAACAATTGAACTCGGAGGAGTTTTCAAAAATTCTGCTGGAGATATTGCTTCGATCAGAATTCCTATGGGTAAAATTGAACAACTTGCCAAAGTTGCCGAAGTTCAGAGGATAGAGAGTAATGACTATAAATTCATCCCTATGAATGACCAGGCCGTGAGAAACAATCATGCGCTTGAAGTGCAGAACGGTTTCGGTTTACCACAAGGATACGATGGCACCGGTGTGGTTGTAGGGATAATAGACGAAGGAATTGACTACACACATCCGGATTTCAGAGATGAATTTGGCAACACCAGAATTAAATATTTATGGGATCAGTCAATCGTAAATATTAATCCGCTCACTCAACCTCAGCCTTACGGATACGGTAAAGAATTTGTCGGAAACCAGATCGATACCTCAACACAACATTATGATAGTCCTTTCGGTCACGGTACTCACGTAGCAGGTATTGCCTGTGGCAATGGTCTGGCCGTAAACAATTACAAAGGAATGGCACCAAAGGCTGACATGATCATTGTAAAAGCAAACCTGAATCAACCTGATAATGATTTCCTGAGTTCATTGGGTGATGCTATCAAATATATTTTCGACAAAGCAGATGCTTTGGGAGAACCTGCAGTGATCAATATTAGTCTGGGAACATATTTTGGATCGCATGATGGAAAAGATATACAGGCACAATACATCGACAATCTCATCACTACAGGTCCGGGAAGAGTAGTTGTTGCCTCAGCAGGAAATGCCGGAACTGCTCCTATACATCTAGGTTACGATCTCAGTACAGATACTAATTTCACATGGCTGCAATTCAGTAGCGACTATATTTATATTCAGGCCTGGGGTGATTCTGGACAATTTGAAAATGCAAATTTCTCTATCGGTCTGGACAGAGTAGAACCGGATTACCATTCTGTTGCGTCTATGCCTTTCGTAAATATTCAGTCTCAGTTAGATACTGTGGTCGTTGACACCTTGTTTGACGGGCAGAATCGTTTAGGAACTATTTATCGGTTTGCTGATTATTTCAATGGAAGATATTCTTTTGAATACATCATCTATCCGGATTCAACAATGAATATTTCCGGAAACGATACCAGCAGATATCTTTGGAGTTTTAAAACATTTGGCAGTGGCCGGATGGATGCCTGGAGTCTGGAAATGGTTTTTGACAATCTACCCGACTCTACACTCTTTCCTGTTATTAGTCAGTATAAAAAACCGGATGGAGAACAAACCATTGTCAGCAGTTTCACTTGCAGCGATAAAGTAATCACAGTAGGCTCCTACATAAACAGAAATTATTACACGAATGCAAACTTCGCAATTACAAGAGACACCAGTCTCGAAGTTGGCGAACTTTCTTCTTTCTCCAGTAGAGGACCTACACGTGATGGCAGGATCAAACCTGATATCACTGCAACAGGCGAATGGATCCTGTCAGCAGGTACACAATCTGAATTAAATATTTTATCTGCTACAGAACCGACAAAAGTAGCTGCAGGTAAAAAGCACAAACGAAGTAGTGGAACTTCAATGTCTTCACCAATGGTTGCTGGTATATGCGCTTTATATTTGCAGAAAAATCCAACCGCTACCTGGCTGGATGTAAAAACTGCAATTCTTAATTGTGCAGATAACGACAATTTCACAGGCAGCTCTTTGCCGAACAACGACTGGGGTTATGGTAAAGTGAATGCATATGCATCTGTCAGAGGTTGCAACATTGGCATCGATGAATTGTATGAAAACATCGACTTCTCCATTTATCCTAATCCAACTTCATCTACTGCTCTGCTCCAATACGACATTACTTCAATCGGAAAATTCAGTGATGCGAGCATTTCAATTACCAATTCAATTGGATCTATTGTAAAAGTTTTGACATTAAAATCCCTTAGCAATAGCATTGAAATTCCTTCCGGTGAATTAAATGCCGGAATCTATTTCTGCACATTGAAGATCGATGGTAAAAATGTGAGAACCCAAAAATTAGTTATTCTTTAAAAACCAAATAAGAAATTTACTAAGCCGGACCAATTCAGTTGTTCCGGCTTTTTTATTGGAGAAAGATTAATTATAGCAATTGCTTTTTTATCTACATTTGCGCCGGAGGAATCAATTGTGTTCTTAAAAAAAATCAACAACTACCTGTCGCTTGTAAAATTCAGTCATACTGTCTTTGCAATGCCATTCGCACTGATCGGCTTTACTCTAGCGATCACCAGACCAGGTTCCCATTTTGAAATATCCTTGCTACTGAAGGTCATACTGTGTATGATCTTTGCCAGAACAGCAGCCATGGCTTTTAACCGGTTTATTGACAGAGACATCGATTCAAAGAATCAACGCACCGCAGTTCGTGAAATTCCAAAAGGAGTGATCAGGCCACAATCAGCATTAATGCTGGTTATATTTTCTTCCCTGGCTTTTGTAATTACTACCTACTCTATCAATACAATTTGTTTCTATTTATCACCGGTTGCATTACTGGTTGTGCTGGGCTATTCCCTGACAAAACGATTTACATGGTTATGTCATTTGATTTTAGGAATAGGATTGTCACTTGCTCCTATCGGCGCTTATCTTGCTGTCACAGGAAAATTTGACTGGCTGCCCCTGCTTTTTAGTTTCACAGTCATAACCTGGGTAAGTGGATTCGACATTATTTATGCCTTACAAGACGAAGAATTTGATCGTAACTTAAAACTGAATTCAATGCCCGTAGCGTTTGGGAAAAAAGGCGCTTTGAATATTTCTATTTTGCTTCATTTTCTTTCTGTTTGTTTTGTTTTTGCTGCAGGGCTTTATCTTCCGTTTGGAATGATCTACTGGACAGGCTTTATTATTTTTGCAGTTTTAATTACCTATCAACATTTAATTGTAAAACCAAATGATCTTAGCAGAGTTAATCTCGCATTCTTCACTACGAATGGAATTGCCAGTATAGTTTTTGCAGGATTTGTCTTGTGTGATCTTTTGTTAACATAAGTATTTTTACTTAGTGCACTTTTTTTCTATATCCATTTCAGCTATCAATAAATAATATTATTTAAAAAATTTCGGCTTTTTTCTGATCAGGTTGTTATTTTTAAAAACATGAAAAATCATATTTAATTACTATTGTCACTAGCCGGCTGGTTTTCCAAATTTGAAATGGTATTACGCACATGCTGAAAAGCGTTAAAAAAGAGTAAGCACAATTTTAAAAATCATTCAAAATGAAAACAATCTCTAATCTCCATGAATCAATTAATTTTTTTACAAAACGATTTCGAAATTTAACAGCAATTGTCTTTCTATTTATTTCATGTACAGCTTTTGCGACGAATGACATCATCCCTGCAGTAACTACAAGTTCAATTATTTCGTCTCCGTCTACATCTACATTTAATAATGTAAATCACATAAGTTGCGATGGCGTATATTGGAGGGAAGGTAATTTTAACTTAAAAGTATTTGCATGGGATGGTGATGATCAAGGTTGGGCTTATGATATAGGTAGCGGCCCACAAGTTCTATCCTTCTATGAATTTCAGCCGGTATCACATCCTGAAATAGCACTTGTAAGCAATCATAACGGAGCAGTCGTATACGCCATCATTGCCTTTGAGGCCGACTATTCCGGTAGTCATGATGCACTTTATGAAGTTTGGCAATGGACGGGAACGACCTTTAACTTCGTTTTTAATTCTGTTTTGGCAGTAGGTGGGTCAGGTGGAAGAGTAATTAATGCTGCAGGAGATGAATATGGGCATTATGCAATTGTATGGGACGATAACGGCTTTAACAATGGAACCACAGCTATGGGATATCAGACCGGTTATATTGACAATGTTTATAACATCATTGAACAAGGCTTTGGAACTTTTGAATTTGATCCGGGAAGTGGGCCACAACCATTATGGCAACCGGATGTAGATGTTACTTACTATAACGAAGAGAAGCCCGAAGAATCTGCAATGGTTTATGTTACATTCATTACCACTGATGGAACAGAAGAAACAGTTGTTGCTGCTTCCTCGCGAATCGGATGGTTCTACTCTAGTGCAACCTGGAATTCCTATTATGAACAATTGGATTTCATAACAGCTTATGCCGTCACAAATAGTCTTGATCACCCTTCAATAGCTGTAAATGATGGATATTACGCATACTTAACCTCCAGTCAAACACGAGTTGGTGTTACATTTAGAGAGTACAGACCATTTGACGGATTCACTGGTCCTTATGAAGACATTTATTCATTTTCAGCAGTAGGTCATTTTCCTGCGCCAAGAGTCAGTCAGAATGGAAACATTTGCGGAAATGCTGGTTGTATGCCTTTCAGCCCAAATACCTATCCTATGATTGTTTTACAACCGCAAGAAATTGGTTCAGTGGTTGCCTGGAATTATGAAGATCTATATAGTTCAACTCCAAATTTTCCTCAATCCGGATCCATAAGTATGGGCAGAGAAGGTGTAGCAAAAGGAAATTTTTTCGACTATTCATCCGGAGTTCCTGAATTGGTTCATCAAAACCATGATGCAATGCAAATGAACGAAATGACGCCGGACTTAACAACTGAAACAGCAATTTCGGGATTCGATAACGACAATCTGCTTTACTTTTATTATACCTCTGACAAAGAATTGTATTATAAAACAGCAAATTACTGGTCAAGCACTTTAAGAAAAAGAAATTCAGATGATCCAACCACAACAGGCATCTTTCCAAATCCATTCAGCAATACATTTCAAATTCAAATGGACGATAAAGAAAAGATCTATGACATTTCAATCAATGACCTGACAGGGCGTTCACTTTTCAATTCAGTTGGAAATTCAATAACATTAAATCAAAAAATTGAAACTGTGTCCTCTTCGTTTAATGAGGGAATTTATCTCATCACAATCAAAAATCAGGATGGCGCAATCGTCTATTCAGACAAACTAATTAAAGTAAATTAAAAATTAAAAGAGAAAATTCTACTCTTGATACCAGGTAGAATTTTCTCTTTTAATTTATTGTAAGCAGATACTATAATTAAAAACAGTTCTGCACCTCGATCATACTATGGTTTAAGTATAACAAGATTCAATTTAGAATTATTTTCCATCAGCGAATAATCTGCTGATTCGTTGCAATTATCACCTGTAAGATCCCTGACCTGATAGCCAAGGAAGTAGATAGAAAGTGTTGACTGCAAAAATGTGAAATCTGTATGATTGATAGATCCATCCTGGTTTACATCACCGGAGCGGATTGCCCAGACACCTGCAGACATCTCGATTTGATTTGAACCAAATGCTTTGTTAGCTGCAGTAGTAAAATCATACGACACAGTAGTAGTTGCAAATGATACCGGACTTGCACTCCATGTCTCCAGCGAATTTCTGTGCTTTAGAACGATATAATAAGAACTACCAAGAGCAGCACCCGGGAATTTGAATACTCCATTTCCTGAAGTGTTAAATGCATCTTTTGTAGTATATAGAATTGAATATGGTGATACAGCAGAGCAAAGACGGACATCGATACTGTCACAATTTGAACTTAACAAGGGAGAGCGCATTGTATTCACAGCTGAATAAAATCCTTCAATAAATAATTTCAGGTTCAGCGTGATCTCCGAAGTAAAGTTAGTTGCACTGTTAGCAGTTCCACAAGGTGTAACAACAGAGATCAAACCTGTGGTTGAACCGGCAGGAACAATTGCTGTGATCTGACCGGCATTGACAACGGTAAAAGATGTTGCATTAATTCCATTAAAAGTTACTGCAGTCGCTCCTGTAAAACCACTTCCATTTATGGTTACAGTCTGTCCGGTTGTTCCTGTTGACGGAGAAAATGAAACAATTGCAGGAACAGGTGTTACCGTTACAGCAATGGAATTACTTGTTCCATAACATGGAGCATTTGTGCTGGCAGGAATTGTAATTGACCAGTTATCTATTGTTCCTAAATCAAGATTAGCATTATCAATTGCAATTAAATTCCATGTACCATTTGGATTGATTGCGCCTGCTCCGATTGCGGTGAAAGTAGTAATAGTTGTAGTAGTACATGTTGTTGCAGTTGTACCGATCGGCTTAAAGCTTCCGGTAAATGGCGCCGTACCTGCAGTGATCAATGTACTTGCAGCATCTGTGAAGACAGTATTGGTAAAATTGTCTCCCGACCCACCTGTTGCTCTCGTCAAGGCAAGCATTTGTCCATTCGGAGCCTGCAAGGAAAGGATCAAATCAGAAACATAAGTATGAGTAATATTAATTGAAATAGATATTCCTGCGCTTGTAACAGTACCGGTGTAACCTGAAATTGCAATCGGACTTGCTACACCACCTGCACATAAATTATCCGGAATTGCTACCGGTGTAGTTGTGGAATAAACCTGAGGTGTCCATGAAGCAAGGCTGTATGATCCGGCAGTTGTTGCAACCAAAGGCAATGTTGTAGTCGAACCGATCAATGTCCCGTCTTTTCTCCACTGATAAATATTCCCGGGATCAGCAGTGAATGAAAGTGATACGTTACCACCTGAGCAAATTGAAGTTGGACCGCCGGCTGATATGGTTGGCGATGCAGGTTGCGCAATAACATTAATTGCCAATGTAGATGCTGTTCCACTTCCGCATGTATTCACTCCGGAAACACTTAAGGTTCCTGTCGATGCTGAAGGGAAATTAGCAGTTATAGAATTTGTTCCACTTCCTGAAACAATGGTTCCTCCGCCGGTCAATGTCCAGTTATAAGAAACTGCAGTTGGATTTGAAGTGACACTGAATGCTGCCGTCTGACCAACGCATGGTGAACTTCCTGTGATTGCAGACAAGGCTGTTGGTAATGGATTTACAGTAACGTTGAACGCAGGAGATGATGTACCGGCAAAACATGTATTGGCACCGGAAACAGTTACAGATCCTGAAACCGCTCCACTACTGAAATTAACCAGTATGGAATTTGTACCACTACCAGATGCTATTGTCGCGCCTGATGGTAAAGTCCAGTTGTATGTAGTGGCATTGGTTAGAGCTGCTACAGAATATGCAACAGAATTCTGTCCGGCACAAACAGTTGCAGTTCCTGTGATCACCCCTGCAGCTCCAATAGTTTGCTGTACTGTCAGATTGGTTCCATTATTTGATCCTATGATAGATGGATTAGAGGAAATAACCCTGATCCTGTATCCTGTACCTACGGCAGTTCCTCCTGGAATCGTACATGAGATTGTACCAGAAGTTGAAGTAGAACTCAGGGTACCAATTGAAGTTCCCGGAAAAACTCCTGTTGAACTTGAAAGTTGTGCTGTATATATGTTGCCTGCATTTGCAGGACCGTCACCTGTAAAACTAACATTGATCACACTACCCGGACAAAGGATCGCAGAACCCAAAGGTTGTGTTGTAATCGCTGTTAATACACTACTTCCGGCTGCTATCGTAAAGTTGACATTTGAGATATCGAAAAATATATTTCCTGCTCCTTCAACTTTTACTCTCGCTGTAGATGTCAATGTTCCGGGAACGGTAATGTTTGCCGATCCGGTGTTTGGAACATTGGAAGCAAGAGTGGTCGGATAAGTAAAACCGCCGTCAGTAGAAAGATAAATATTGACATTTGCACAACTGATCGGTGCAACATCCGTTCCTGCTACATCCCATAATACGGTCTGCGTTGTTCCTGAATTCCATGTCAATGCTGTATTGGGTTGCTTCACAAGAAAAGTATCAGGAGTAGCGATAACAGTAAGTAAGACCGGAGTATCATTATTTGAAATAGCACCACCGTTCAATCTGTTGTCACGGACAGTCATTCTGAAATTCAGATTTCTTGCAACAGAAGGAAGTCTTTCTCCGATAGTGGAAGTATTATTCACGATATCACTCATCTTTGGAAAAGTTCTTGTACCGTTAGTTTGTGGAGTGAATACTCTGAACAACGGAAAAGTTGAGCCTGCTGTTTGAGTTGCATTAACCTGGGCTTGTGCTCCCAGATCATATTCTTCCCAGATATACGTAAGTGAATTTCCATTCACATCTGTAGCAGAACCTGTCAAAGAAAACGGAGTCAGATATGGAATTGTATAATTTCCGGGAACAGTTATTACTGGAGCTGAATTTCCAGTTGCTGCCGAAGTCGGGCAACCACTTCCACTACCTGTCGTAACAAAAGTCAAGATCTCATCTAAACTTTTTACATGAAAGATCGGATCACTGTTGCTTTGGGTGTTATCAGTACTACAAATTCCGGCATATGCCATAATTGTTGTTCCTGATCCGGGTTCGTAAGCTGTACTTCCATTTCTGTTTGCACCGGAACAAGAACCTAGTGCCCCGTTGAAAGTATGATTACCTGCAAACTGATGTCCCATTTCATGAGCTACATAATCAATATCAAATGCATCACCGATCGGTGTTCCCGAACCGGTTACACCACGAGCTTTATTAGTTGTGTTACACACGACACCAAGTCCGGCAACACCTCCGCCACCTGTACTGAAAACGTGACCAATATCATAATTGGCAGAGCCGATTGAATCATTAGTAACAGTTTGATTCTGCCCAAGCATGGTACTCCCATTGTTATTGGTAAAAGGATCAGTTCCAGAATTCAAAAATATCAGCTTTGTTGTATTCGCAATTAAAACCAGACGCACAGAAAGTTCAAGTTCATATACTCCAGTAACACGATTCACTGAAGTCACCATTCCGGACAATGCTCCTGCCTGCGTACCGCCATAATAGGCAGCATATTCTCCTGTACAGGAAAGTGCAAGACGATACGTCTTCAGATTTGCACCAGATGTCCTGTTTACAGATGGAGCAGAATGATCTATCGGATTCAATCTTCTGATGTCTCCGTTTTCAGTTTCACAATTGAAATCAGACATCCCTGTCTTATCACGACGATAAAAAGAAATGTAATGATTCGGATTTGTCAGTGAATACGGATCGATCATGAACCAACCGCTTGGAGTCATAACCATAGCGTGAAATCCGAAAATTGTATAATCAAGTTTTGCTACTGCATACTTATCGTCAATTCCAACCGCAGAAAAAGTTCTGATGATATTTGAGTAAGATGGTTTTGTCCCGTCAGGTAATACTTCAGAACGAACCACTTTAAATCTTCCAAACCCTCCATCAGGTAATGGCAGGGAAATTACCGGAGCATTTGAAAATGCGTTTGGATCAGTATCATACAAAGCAGTATTTAATTGTGCTTTAATTTTATTCAGATCCAATTCAAGTAACCGGTAACTGCGGGGCATACTTTTTAAATAGCATTCCTCCGAAAATTCTGCAGCAGATGCATCCTTCCAGACAGATTCGTTTTGTGCGTAGAGTTGGTTACAAAATGATAATAGCGCTCCGGTTAAAAGGAGCATTTTGAAGTACAATTTAAATTTCATGGTTAATCGCAGTAAGTATTCTTTACACAGAATTGTGGAGGGCTAAAATACGTCAGAAAAGCAATGATTTCAAGTAATTGAGGCAGAAGTTTAAATACACTCCAAAGTATCTTACTTTAAATTAAAAATTCTCACTTTTGAATAATTATTTTTTTGTGAATGACACCGGAATCAGTATTTATCTTTAAAATATAGAGTCCGTTGATTAAAAAACTCAAATCAAATGTATCTTTAAAACCATCTTTTACACTCTGAGAGTACAATAACTTCCCGCAATAATCCAATACCGAAAATGACTTCATCTGAAGGCTATTTCTCTTTGCAAATACTTCAATACTTCCTTTTCCCGGATTAGGAAAAATTGCGATCAGATCATCGATACTTCCCGGGGGAAGATTTTCATTTAATTTATTATTACCTGAAATGATTTCGAGATCCGGATCAATTGAAATAAACTCCGGTTCGAATCCGGTTACAAAATTAAATTCTTGTCCTGAAAAAACAGCATCAACAATAACGATCGTATCCTGAAAATCGTTCCCGATCTGTACAGGAAGAGGAATATGGAAAAACGGAATTCCTGGATCAGAAGAAACCTGATCAACGATCATCGAAACTGAGTTTCCACTTTTGCTCCATTCTATATTGAATGTCGGATATCCTTCTCCATAAACCCATTCATCAAAAAATTCAGTCAGATCAACTCCTGTGATCACTTCAAAAGACGTTTTGAGATCATCAGTTGTTGCATAGTTATATTGCAACGAACTACGGTTCAGAAAATCCCTGATCGATTGCAGAAATAATTGTTCACCAAATTTCCATCGCAACATATTCAGTACATAACTACCTTTTCTGTAAGAGAGACGACCGTCAAAGATCCTGCTTCTGTCAGTTGTATCGTTACAGATCACAGATCCATCCGGTTTAGAAATTATACTTTGCAATGCAGAATATTTCCAGGCATAAAATTCTTCCGGCTTAAATCGTCGTATCGCTTCACCTGCGAAGAAGGTAGCAAAGCCTTCATGTAACCAGATATCTCTCCAGCTTCTGCAGGTAATTTTATCTCCGAACCATTGATGAACCAACTCATGTGCTATAAGTTCATAACCAAAACTGCCAACGAAGGACATTGTCTGATGTTCCATTCCTCCACCCCATCCGAATTGAGCATGACCATATTTTTCCTGTGAAAACGGGTAAGAAACCAGTAAACTGTCGTAATACTTTACCAGTGAACCTGTAACTGAAAAGGCCTGTTGTGTAATATTTATTTGTTCGGGATAGACATAATTCAGAATAGGCAAAGTATCAGAATTTGCCAATACGATAGTATCAGAAAACTCAATATAATTTGTTACAGCGATGGCGAGCAGATATGGTGCAATAGGATAATTGCTTTTCCAATGATATAAAAGACCAGCTCCTGAAGTATCAGCAGAAATCAAGACTCCGTTGGACGCACACTTATTTCCAAATGGAATTTCACACAAAACTTCAATTGAATCAATCTTATCGGCACTGTTCTGGCGACAAGGCCACCAATCTCTGGCACCATAAGGTTCTGACAATGTCCATAAAACAGGATGACCATTGTGCAACCCTTGTTCAAATGATCCATTTCCTGTTGAAACAGGTGAACCATTATAATAAACCGAAATGGAATCGGAGGAATTATTATTTATAGAAACAGAGAAAATAATTTTTATAAGATCCGAATCATGTAAAAAAGGAATTTGCATTCCATGATAAATTATGGAATCAATCGTTAGAAAACTGGAACAATCAAAGGTAAGTGTATCAAGAGATTCATTTGCCAGGAAATAAGAGGTGATTTTACCGGAAATAAAATTTACAGCTGGATCAACTTTCCATTCACATCTGATAAAGTAAATATTTACATCTTCATAATGGTAATTCAGTGCAGAGGCTTTTGGTGACTGAAATGACTTTGCTTCCGAACCGGCAATGAGATCGATCTCACTCTGTGCAAATGTCTCTGTTCCTGTAAAATAAATGATTGCTGATAAAAACGCGAGAGCAAATTTCATAACGTGAAATTACTCATTCATCAGGACATAAATGTCATCAATAAGTTTATTTACTTCAACCGAATCAGTTCCATCATAAAAACCACGGATCCTTCGTTCAGCATCGACAAGTGTGAAAAACTGAGTGTGTACAAAATCATCAGGCCCGCCATCCCCTTCAGAAACAGCAGACAAATAAGATGTCCGTGCCATTTCGTAAATTTCTTTTTTATCCCCGGTAACGAAGTGCCAGACCTTAGAATCCGCATTATGAAAATCAGCATACTTTTTCAGAACTGAAACAGAATCTTCTGAAGGTTTAACTGTATGAGATAAAAAATGGATCTGTTCGGTCCCTTTGAATCTTGCGGCAACTCGTTCCATCTGATTTGACATCTTTGGACAAATTCCATTGCAGGTAGTAAAGAAAAAATCAGCAACATAGATCTTTCCATCAAGATCACTTTGTGAAATTGGATTTGCATTCTGATCAATGAATTTCCAGGGAGCTATTCTATGCTCAGCACTATCATCTGCTTTTTCGCCATAAACAGGTAACGAAACCGGAACTTGCCTGTCAGTGGTCATGATCTGATAAGCCCAGGCTATGGATCCCATTACCAATAAAGCAACAACTCCCCATCTTAAAATTAAATGCTTTCTCATTTAACAGATCTTTCTGCAAGAAATGCATCCTTACAACCGGTACTGCAAAATCCAAAAAGTTTTCCGTCATAAGTGACTGTATCAGCAGGTTCATTCCCAACTGACATACCACACATTGTATCGTTGGTAGAAACTAATAAACCTTCAGCAAGTAAAATTCCACTTTCTTGAGTCATCGAAACTTTATCAGGTACGGCGGCCCTTTCCGGCTGCGGGTTTGAACATGCAATGCTGGAAGCGATAACAGATATTGATAAAATTAATTTTTTCATAATTGATTTTGAATTGGATTGCAAATTTAGCTGTATTTAAAGCATTATCAAATGAATTTCAGAAATCCTTTAAACTAAATATTTCTTATATTTGTCAATAACCATTTATCGGTCAGTTTTATGAAAACAACACCTGCAAATCAGGCCTCCAGTGCATTGAGTTTTGAAGACTTTAAAAATGAAGTTCTTAATGATTTTCGTTTAGCAAATTCAAGTCGCCAGGCAAGTCTGATCGGAAGAAAAGAAGTGCTTACCGGTAAGGCGAAGTTTGGCATTTTTGGTGATGGAAAAGAACTGGCACAGATCGCAATGGCCAAACAATTTATGCCGGGTGATTTCAGAGCAGGATATTATCGTGACCAGACATTTATGTTTGCAATCGGTCAGTCGAATATAACAGCATTCTTTGCACAATTGTATGCAACTCCCGACCTGAATGCAGAGCCAAGTTCAGGCGGAAGATCCATGAATGGTCACTTCTCTACCCGGACAATTAATGAAGATGGTAGCTGGAAGGAACTTTCAAAGATCAAGAATTCTTCTTCTGATATAAGTCCGACTGCAGGACAAATGCCAAGACTTTTAGGTTTAGCATGGGCATCAAAGTTATTCAGGAACAATCCGGAGTTACATCATATGACTTCATTCACAAATAAAGGAAATGAAGTTGCATTCGGTACGATAGGTGATGCCAGTACTTCAGAAGGTTTATTCTGGGAAACGATCAATGCTGCAGGTGTACTTCAGGTTCCTATGGCAATCTCCGTATGGGACGATGGTTATGGAATTTCTGTTTCATCAAAATATCAGACAACCAAACAAAATATTTCCGAAGTACTCAAAGGTTTTGAAAGAAATGAAAAAGGTGAAGGGTATGTGATCCTCCGTGCAAAAGGCTGGGACTACCCTGCCCTTTGTGAAATGTATGCAAAAGGTATTAAGATCTGCAGGGAAGAACAGGTTCCTGTATTATTTCATATAACAGAGATCACGCAACCACAGGGTCATAGTACATCGGGTTCACATGAAAGATATAAATCAAAAGAAAGACTGGAGTTTGAAGTTGAGTATGATGGAATAAAAAAAATGCGTGAATGGATCATTGCTTCAGCTATTGCAACAGAAGCTGAGCTTGATGTCATTGAAGGCGAAGCGAAAAAATTTGCACAGGACTGCAAGAAAGCTGCATGGACAGAATTCATGGCGCCAATAAAAAATGAGATCAGGGAAGTGTCAGAAATGTTTGATGGCATTAGTCAATCCAGTGGACAAGCTGCTTTCATTCAAAAAATTAAATCGGACCTCAATGCAATTATTGATCCGGCAAGAAGAGATATTGTTTCTGCAATACAGAAGGTTCTTCGTTTGATACGCAACGAAAATTCAAAAGCAAAATCTGAACTTCTGCAATGGCATTCAGAATATCAGAGACTGAATGCTGACAGATACAATGCAGGGCTTTACAGCACTTCGAATGAATCTGTTTTCAATATCGAACCAATATTGCCTGTATATAATGAAGATTCACCCATGATGGATGGACGCGAAGTGTTACAGGCAAATTTTGATGCACTTTTTGCAAAGGATCCTCGTCTTGTTGCTTTCGGAGAAGATCTGGGAAAGATCGGTGATGTGAATCAAGGGTTCGCAGGACTTCAGGCTAAATATGGTGAGATCAGAATTACTGATGTCGGAATTCGTGAAGCAACAATTGCAGGTCAGGGAATAGGACTTGCACTACGTGGACTAAGACCGATTGCAGAAATTCAATACCTGGATTATCTTCTTTACGCATTACAAATTCTAAGCGATGATCTTGCTACACTTCAATACAGAACAAAGGGCGGACAAAAAGCGCCTGTGATTATCCGCACCCGTGGACATCGTCTGGAAGGTATCTGGCACAGTGGATCTCCGATGGGCATGATCATAAATGCAATCCGTGGTATCCATGTAATGGTTCCAAGGAACATGGTACAGGCAGCAGGATTTTACAATACACTTCTAGCGAGTGATGAACCGGGACTGATTGTTGAATGTTTGAATGGGTACCGGTTAAAAGAAAAACTTCCGGCAAACATTGGAGAGTTCAGGATTCCATTAGGAGTTCCTGAAATAATTCAGGAAGGAAATGATGTGACAATAGTCACCTATGGCTCATGTGTAAGAATCGCACAGGAAGCAATTCAACTTTTAAAAGAATTAGAAATTTCTGTTGAACTCATCGATTGCCAGACCTTACTTCCTTTTGATACTCAAGAAATTATCTCTAAAAGCATTCAGAAAACAAATAAACTTCTGGTGCTTGATGAAGATGTTCCGGGTGGTGCAAGCGCTTACATTTTGCAACAAATAATAGAGAAGCAGAACGGCTTTCAATGGCTTGATTCTGCGCCAGTTACATTGACTGCAAAAGACCATCGCGCTGCCTATGGATCTGACGGAGACTTTTTCTCCAAACCATCGGTGGAAGATGTTGTTAACTCTGTTTATAGAATTTTTAATGAATATAATCCACAGCAATTTCCGTTGTATATTTAACACGTTCAAAATTTTCACACACACACTGCAGTACGCTGCTAATTCGCATGACAGAAAAAGTTACGGAAAAGGAATCCAATTACAACTCGTTGGAATCAATGAGTGTCTATGATTTGCTTTCAGCAATGAATACGGAAGATAAATCCGTTCCTGAAGCTGTAGAGAAAGTATTGCACCGTATTGAAACAGTCGTAATTCTTATTACTGAAAAAATACGTACAGGTGGCCGTTTATTCTATTTAGGCGCAGGCACCAGTGGCCGGCTTGGAATTGTAGATGCATCTGAATTGCCCCCGACATTTGGTTTGGAGCATGGAAGAGTGATCGGTTTAATTGCAGGTGGTGATCAGGCCATTCGCAAAGCGGTGGAGTTTGCAGAAGATGATGAACTTCAAGGCTGGAAAGACCTTCAGTCCCATAATATAACTACGGCTGATGTTGTCTTAGGAATTGCTGCTTCCGGCAGTACTCCATATGTTGTCGGCGCAGTAAAAAAATGCAAGGAGAATAACATCCTGGCAATCGGCTTAACCTGTAATCATGGTTCTTTGCTTGCACAAAACGTTCACTACCCTATTGAAGTGATCGTAGGTCCTGAATTCGTTACCGGAAGTACACGTATGAAAGCCGGCACTGCTCAAAAACTTGTTCTGAATATGATCTCCACTTCCATTATGATACAGCTTGGTCGTATCAAAGGAAACAAAATGGTAGACATGCAACTGACTAATGGAAAGTTGATCACACGTGGAACTAAAATGATCATGAAAGAACTTAACGTTACTGCAAATGAAGCGGGCGAATTGCTCACAAAATTCGGTAATGTGAGAAAGGCCATTGAGAATTATAAAAAACAATAACTACTCTTTCTTTTTTATCTGTTGCCTGGAATTTCTGAATCCGTTTCCGATTTCTTATCTTTACAAAAACCTACTGATAAGAAATGCAAGACCTTGAGCCCTTTTATCTTTGGCGAGAATTATATATAGCAGCAGAAGACGAGCTCTCACCTTTGCATGGAAGCATTTACAGTGAGCTTGAATACTCAAATACTATCTATAATTTTTATATTCATCCTCAGTGGGATGTTTTTGGAAGCGCAACTCTATATCTCAAAATACTTTTTGTCGATTACGAAAAGCAGTATGCCATTTTAGAATTTATTGGCGAATGGAATGACGCTTTATATAATGATATTATGTTCCTTAAGAGGGAGATCATTGAACCAATGATTAATGAAGGGATAATTAAATTCATTCTCATTGGTGAAAATGTCCTGAATTTTCATGGGAGCGACGATTGCTATTACGAAGAATGGTTTCAGGAAATAGAAGATGGCTGGATCGCAGCAATAAATTTCAGGCCTCACGTAGCTTTAGAAATGCAGCGATTTAATCTCGATTACTATATGATCATGGGTGGAGAACTTGATGATCTCAACTGGAGAAATTATTTACCGGTAGACCTGCTGAATAAAATCGAGAGTGTACTTACAAAAAGATTAAACTAAACAAAAAGCAAGCCCTTTTTTATACAATTCAACTTGATTCACTTGTCAAATATTGATATGTTTGTGAAATGCAACGCTCCTTTTTAATTCTTGCGTTTTTAAGTTTAATCACTTCAAAAATTTATTGTCAGAACGAAATCGATTCTTCGGTTACTGACGAGAATGCATCATTCTATCATGACAGGTTTCAGGGACAGGAAACAAGTAATGGCGAGACCTATAATAAAAACGATTTTACTGCAGCACATAAAACTTTACCTTTCAATACTTATTTGCTTGTTACAAACAAGATAAATAAAAAGTCGGTTGTTGTGAGGGTCAATGACAGAGGCCCGTTTAAAAAAAGCCGTGTAGTTGATCTCACACGATCTGCTGCAATAAAAATAGACATGGTTCCTTTTGGTGTCGTGCCGGTTCAAATGGAGATCCTTACTTATCTTGACAGGCTTGATATCAACGATTCGATTTTCGTAGATAAAGATGTATGGGATTGCTATGCAAACAAAATTAGCTTAAAAGATAAAAGTATTTTTATCTGGAGAACTGAGTATTGAGA
>JBMQEM010000084.1:0-6665 GCA_049363815.1 Bacteroidota bacterium | reverse complement strand
TTTGGCACGATATTTCACCACACAAATTCTATGAGATCACAAAAAATAAAGGCACTCAGTATAGCATTGCTCTTTACTGCTTGCAGCACTGTTCCAATTTCGAACAGAAAACAAATGAACCTATTGCCTGAAAGTCAAATGGTATCGATGAGCTTAACAAGTTACCAGGATTTTCTGAAGCAACATCCGCCGGTTACGGGTACACCTGAAGCGCAAATGGTAAAAAACATAGGCGCAAAAATTCAATCTGCTGTTGTTAATTATCTGGGACAGCATAAGATGGGCGACCGAGTTGCAGGTTATAAATGGGAGTACAATCTGGTGAATTCTCCGGAAGTAAATGCATGGTGTATGCCGGGAGGTAAGGTTGTCGTTTATTCAGGCATATTACCGCTCACACAGGATGAAGCAAGTCTGGCCATTGTTATGGGTCACGAAATTGCTCATGCTGTAGCACGTCACGGAAACGAGCGCATGAGTCAGATGCTGATGCAACAGGCAGGGGGAATGGCACTGGATGTAGCGCTGTCCACCAAATCTGCAGAAACCAAAAACATGTTCATGACAGCATACGGTGCCGGTTCGACCTTGGGAATACTGAAATACTCCCGGACGCACGAAACAGAAGCCGATAAATTAGGTTTGATCTTCGCAGCCATGGCAGGATATGATCCGCAAAAAGCAGTTGCATTCTGGCAAAGAATGGGTCAGCAAGGCGGAGCGAAGCCACCGGAGTTTTTAAGTACCCATCCAAGTGATGCGACGCGAATCAAAGACCTTCAGTCGTTTATGCCTACAGCCTTAAAGTATTACAAAGGCAAGAAATAATCGCTTCACAAATCCTTTGCAGGAATCATTTTTAATCTATCTTTGCGGCCTCGTTTTTGAATCAAAACAGCGATTCCAAGCGTTTCTAAAATATTATTGCACCCGTAGCTTAATTGGATAGAGCATCTGACTACGGATCAGAAGGTTAGGGGTTCGACTCCCTTCGGGTGCACTTTGAAATGTCAGGTCCAGTACCAGAGTCAGTTTCCAGTAGTTACTGTAGATTGCGTGTGTTACTGGATTTAACATTTTTTTTTATCCTTAAATTCAATGGTCTCTTGTTTTCATTTTTGCTAAAAGAGTCACGCATCATCAGTTACTTTAGACAGACTCTGGTACCGGTGAAAACACTTTTGTTATCACTTTAATTTCCTTGAATTATTTTTCAAAAAAAATGGATAATTTCTTGTTAAGTAAGCGAACATTCACTTATATTTGCGGCTGATATTAATCATGTAATGCGGCTAAGGGATAATTTAAAGGAGGATGTGGTCAGGGGCGAAGCTATTAAAATGCTTGCTAATGAGGGATTTGATGGCTTTTCGATGAATAAGCTGGCGAAGGGCAGTAAGGTGTCGGTGGCAACTTTGTATATCTATTATAAGGACAAAGAGTCGCTCTTGAAGCAGATCGGATCGGACATCGGACGGACGTTTATGCAGACGACTCTGAAAGACTTTTCTCCAAAAATGTCATTTGCAGATGGACTTAAAAAGCAGTGGGAGAACCGGTCGGATTTCGCTATAAAGTTTCCACTCGAAGTGGCTTGCTATGAGATTTTACGCCATTCAACTCATGGTGATTATATCAATGAAGAAAGTTTTAAGGATTTTAAAACTGTCATGCAGGAATTCACTCACAATGCTATCGAAAGAAAAGAACTGATCCCTGTTTCTATCGAAGCGTTCTGGAGTGTAGCCTATGGTCCGCTTTATACTTTGCTGCGCTTTCATAATGAAGGCAAAAGTATTGGCGGAAGAAAATTTGTCTTCAACAAAAAAGTAATGGACGAAGCATTTCAACTTACGATCAAAGCGCTGACTCCATGATCTTAGAACTGGAAAACCCGACAGCTATGTCAATCGATTATAATCAGATCCTCCTTTTTAAAACTAACATCCGGTCTGAGGATGATAAAAAATGTATTGAACCAATTCTCAATTCACATGAGAAGATCAGTGAGTGGAATGTAGACTCAGAAGATGTAGATTGTGTTTTGCGAATTGTTTCTCATTCATTGACTCACGATCATATCATCAATGAAATTGAAAAACTTGGATTTCAGTGTAACGAATTAATATAATTTTTAAATGAATCAACCAAAATCTCCGGCAATTAAATTTACCGGATATCAGAAATTTGTAATTGCTTTACTCGCCCTGACTCAGTTTACGGTCATACTTGATTTTATGGTCATGTCGCCATTAGGTGATCTCCTTATGAAATCACTCGACATGAATCCTTCCAACTTCGGAATCGCTGTTGCAGCTTATGCTTTCAGTGCGGGAATCTCCGGATTATTAACGGCAGGGTTCGCAGATAAATACGACAGAAAAAAATTGTTCCTGTTTTTTTATACAGGTTTCATTTTAGGAACCATTATGTGCGGACTGGCTAATTCATATCCTATACTGGTTGCAGCACGTATCATTACCGGAATATTTGGTGGAGTGATCGGTTCCATTTCTATGGCTATCGTTGCTGACTTATTTGCTATCCAGCAGCGGGGACGGGTAATGGGATTTATGACGATGGGTTTTGGAGCCAGTCAGGTATTGGGAATTCCTATAGGACTTTATCTGGCAAATATCTGGGGATGGCATGCACCGTTTTTCTGGGTGGCAGGAATGGCTGCTGTTATTGCTTTACTAATAGCCGTGAAATTAAGTCCGCTGACATCGCACCTTGCTTTGCAAAGTGATAAGAGTCCAGTGAAACATCTTCTGCATACGATTGCAAAAAAGGAATATCGCATTGGTTTCTCTGCAACAGCATTACTTTCTATCGGTGGATTTATGATGATGCCATTCGGTAGTGCATTTGCCGTAAACAATCTGAAGATAACTCAGGAGCAATTACCAATCTTATTTATGGTAGCTGGAATCAGTACACTGATCGTTATGCCTATCATAGGAAGGATCAGCGACATCTACGACAAATTCAGGATCTTTGCCTTGGCATCTTTGTGGATGGTTCTGGTCGTACTTTTTTATACTAATCTCGGTCCTTCACCTTTCTGGCTGGTAATGCTGTTCAATGTACTGATGATGGCAGGTATCATGGGAAGAATGGTGCCATCGGTGGCTTTAACAAGTGCAATTCCGGATATGGCTGACAGAGGTGCTTTCATGAGTATCAATTCTTCATTGCAACAAATTGCAGGTGGATTTGCAGCGGCAATAGGAGGATTGATCGTAGTACAAAAAGATAAATTCAGTCCACTGGAACATTATAATACGCTTGGAATAATTGTAGCGATTATAACGCTGATTGCGATTTTTATGATTTATAGAGTAAGTGAAATGGTTAAGAAGCGAAGCAGTGAAAAAACTGTTGTAAGAGAACCTGCAACTGTAATCGATTAATTTTTTTTAGCAAAAAGAACACTATCCCAATTGCTATCGAATAGCCGTCAACTTAAATATATTTATTTGTATCGAAATTAAGTGCGCAAGTCGTCAACTTTATTGCCGTCAGCTTTAGCTGACGGACTAAAAATAGAAAGTAGTAGCATGGCTTTAGCCACATGACTCACCTTAATTCTTTTATCTAATTGAAAAAAATGTGGCTAAAGCCGCTGTAATGCTATTTCTTTTCTTCGGTTGAATAGTATTTCGTTCTTTTGATATAAAATTTTTACAAAACAAATATTTTTTGCAAAGTAGCTTTTGTTTGTTTCAGCTAGCAATTAATTTATTTGGTTTAAAAGACAGAGGTCCCAGATGTTAAGTTTACAGTTTTTTTGGCCCAATAGGGCCATACTCTTGGTAACACTTGGACCAATCAAAAGCGCTAAGCCCCTTTAGGGGCGTACTCTTTAAACATAAAGCCTTTTTCGAACGAATGCATGTTGCTAAAGAGTGCGCCCCTAAAGGGGCTTGACTTTCAAATGTTGTCTGGTATTACCAATAGTTTGGCCCTAACGGGCCTATCACTAGTAAATACATATACTTTTTTCGAATTCTAAAGATTAACTTAATTAGTATTAAATATAGGTCACGGTACTATAGTAAGCGATGGAACAATTAATTTCAATACAAAAAATATTATTAAGTTGATACCAATTCTATAGATTTGGGTATTGTACTAAGAACTTTATGGTCTTAGTATTTAATTTTTAAGCGTAATTATTTATTTGAACACAGCATCATCCACCCCCTTATTAATCACATACCCAGTCATCACCACAGTTATCCGTCCCTGCTTTTCTTTTGTTTCTTCTTTGGCTTTGGTGTTATTGATATCTGCTGCAACGCTTTTGGGGATCTTGAATTTTTTTATGTCGACGGTGAAAATGATCTTATCAGGTAATCCATACCCCGCCTGTGCACCGTAAAAATATTCTGTCAGAATGGTTCCGTTTGTTTTGGTGGTCATCTGCGCTTTGTGAACCAATGACGTCTTTTCATCTATCCACAGTCTTCCCAGAATGAGGTCGCTGGTATCAGCAAGCGGAATGATGCCCACAATAGTTACCGGTAAATCCTTATAAGTCTCTTTGGCCTGAATCATTGCTGTAAACGTACTGGTGTCATCAAGCATCTTAGAAAGCTGATCAAAATTTTGCTTGGGAAGAATAGCTATACTTTTTGAATCAACCTTGAATTTGTCTTTTTTCTTGAAATAGACATTTGCATTGATAGGAAGCATTTTCAGGAAAGGAAGATCTACACGGATATTTGCTTTTGCAGTGTAGTCATTTGCTTTAAGTATTTTCAGATAAACATTTCTGAGAATAGAATTTGCAGATCCGTTTTGAGCAGATATTTCAAATGAAATGAAACACAGAAAAATAAAAATGAACTTATACCTGATCTTCATGACAAAATATCTTTTTTATTGAATTTGTAAATAGCAATTCCAAGTAATCCGAAAATGTGAACGAACAAAACAATTATTGACGTACGGATCTGCTCAACTGGTACTGGATCTTCGAAGAAACTTCGCCACGCAGCCATGTGAGTTGTAAAGAGGAGTGGAGTTACTTTTTCAAAAACCGGTACATCAAGTGTGCCTATGATGGTAAAGAGAATGATCAATCCCATTGTTGAGACGATCGGTCCGATTGAATTATCGGAGAAGCAAGAGAAAGTTAATGAGAGTGTTGCTATCATTATCAAAGCGAGGTATGCAACTAGGAATCCATAGAAGAAACGAATTCCAACATCATCAGCTTGAATAATATTCAGCCCGTCGCTTTTTAAAACCATAAGATCACCCGGACCAAATAAGAACTTACTGACGAAGATTGCGAGTACAGCCATCCAAAGTAAAACGACCAGTGTATAAATGCATCCGGCAAGATATTTTGAAAGTAAGATCCCTGTTCTGGAGATCGGTTTGGTGAGCAGTAAGCGGATCGTTCCCATTGCGCCTTCACCTGAGATAAGGTCGCCGGTAACGAATGCAATCAACAGTGGCACATGAATGATGAGCATATTGAGAATGATAAATGCCATCAGATTGCCATTCAGGATATTTCCAGTGAATGAAAGTGATTGTTCAAAAGGAGCAGTGATGAATGAAATGTAGGTCATGCCATCCAGACGCATGGCGAATAATATCACACAAATGATCAGCGTGATCGCTGCAATACCGATGTAACTCCGTGGTTTGCTTGCGATCTTGAGGATCTCATTGTATGTGCTTTTTAGAAACATCAGCTGTTGATTAACTTTAAAAAATAATCTTCAAGTTTCCTTTTCGATTCTATACTGAAAACACTTATTCCTGCTTCTGTAATTAATTTATTGCAGACAGGAATTTCATCTTTGGAAAGCTGAAGGAGGATCTGATCTTTTGTAATAGATTGAACAGACTTCGAAAAATCTTTTTGCAGGATCATTTTTGCTTTTTCCGGATCGCTGACTGAGAAAGAGACCAGAAGTACTTTTTCATCAAGAAGTTCACGCACATTTCCCTGTACCAGAGTTTTCCCTTTACTGATGATTACCATTCGGTTGGCGATCAATTCAATTTCTGAAAGGATGTGAGAGGAGAGAAGCACTGTTTTATTCCGCTCATGCTTCAACTGAAGAATGAGATTCCGTATATCCAGTATACCCTGTGGATCTAGTCCGGTAGTGGGTTCGTCGAGAATGATCAGTTTCGGATCATGAATCAAAGTCTGTGCAATACCAAGTCGTTGCCGCATTCCATGTGAAAAGCCTTTCACTTTATCGTTCTCCCGGCCTTTTAATCCGACAAACTCAATCACTTCAGCAATTTTACTTTTCGATACTTTTTTCCCTGAAACTCTGGCAAAGATCTCCAGATTTTTTTGCGCAGACAGATATTTATAGAAGTCAGGTTTTTCTACAATGCAACCGATCTCTGCCAGAATCTCTTTTCTGTGTGCATTTAATTCTTTGCCGAAAATTTTAATTTCACCGGATGTCGCACTGATGAGCGTTAACATCGTTCTGATGGTGGTACTTTTTCCTGCACCATTCGGACCTAAAAATCCAAAGACATCTCCCTGAAAAACATCAAATGAAACATCATCAACTGCCCTGAACTTCCCGTAATCTTTGACCAGATTTTTTACTTCAATAATTTTTTCCACTTGCGACATTGACTGATGAACAAACGAGACGGGTACAAGTTTAGTTTATTTT
>JBMQEM010000083.1:0-25516 GCA_049363815.1 Bacteroidota bacterium | reverse complement strand
CTACCAGATAAGACGGTTCGAAGATCAGTTGCGAGGCATTCAATCCGGCTGTGGCATTCCATTGTGTACCAAATTGAACAGCAGTGTAAGTACCGGCATCGCCACCAAAGAATTCTGCCGGAATTAGTGACACCGGAATTTTAACATAGTCCTTGACATCAAAGCTTGCAGAGATCTGCGGAAGTCCCATTCCAATAGTTTCTTTCACCTGTGAATTCGCAATTTCTACATCCAGTTGAGAATTCAGAACATCTTTCTGGTGCTGGAAAGAAAAATCGATTGCCTCCTTGATAGAAAATTGCATTACATTATCTGTCCCCTGAGAATGTGAGCCCAGGGAAATAAGCATGAGCAGTGCGATGAGTGGTTTTTTCATAATGTTATTGACGCTTAGCTGTGATTTATATTTTTGAAAAGTTATTTTTATTTTCATTTTTCTTTATTCAGGTATTTCATGATCATCTTATTGCCTTTAAGTGTTACAATGCCATGCAGGTAATGTTCTAGCATAGCCACATGAACTTCTGCATGATTGAATTGATTGATTGGAAACACATCAGTATTAAATCCAAGACTCACCATTTCAATCCGTAACCGGGCAATGATCTTGATATTTATTTCTTTGCGGTAGAGTTCAAGTTTGATACCTCTCTTCAGATTGTCTTCAACAAAACCGATCAGTTCCTGTTCGCGAAAAATCCTGAATTCAGCCCATACAAGCGGATAATATTTCTGGAGATCATAGAAAACTGCGGGATTAAATTGCGAGATGAAACTACCCAGATGTTCCATTAATTTAAGGATCTCATCAATTGGGTCAACACTCATCTTTTTTATCTGATGCATGTTCTGCATTTGCTGTTGCAGAACGATCCGGAACATCGATTTTACGATCAGGTCTTTGTCCTTATAATGAGTATAGATCGTCTTTTTTGATATGGCCAGATGTCCGGCAATATCATCCATTGTAATGGTGCGAATGCCTTGTTTAAAAAACAATTCGCGTGCGCCATTCAGGATACGGTCTTCTGTGCTTGTTTCTTTCATTTGCGGTGCAAAACTATGGAAACTATTTTCATATCCAAAGTTTCCAACAGATTTTTTTCAGGAAATTTATTAAATGTCGAAATTGAAGATTTTAAAGAAATTTAAATGGGAGCTCAATAAAACGGTGAAAAAACAGATAAAAGCAGTTTCCTGTACTTACAATTCATACAAGGACTTCCTATTCTCAGGAATACGGGTTTTTGGGTAATTCAATTACATTGAAACCATTAATTCTTAGCAGTGCTTTTTCATTTTCATCCGGACAGTATTTAAACAAAATACACATGATATTGTTTTGGCGTGAAAGCCCTAAAAATCGTTTAATTGTATTCAATCGTATATTATTTTCAATTTTTCTTCTAAGCGGACCCATTTTTTCCATCATTTCTGTTTCCACCCCTGTATAATAAAAATCGTCAAATCTCTTAAACGCAATACAAGGTAAGGCAATACCCATTGCTAGCTTTTCAATTTCGCGTTCTGAGATCGTGTAGATATAATTTCCTACAGATTCAAACGATCCTTCTTCATGGTGTGGATTTTTCAATCCTGCAATTTGTTTCAGTTTTCTTTTGACCTTTTGAATAAATCTGAAAACAAAAGGGCTTGGGATCCAATCCGCCGGTTCTACTAACATTATCGCTTTTTTTGACACTCGTATCATTTCGTATACAGCAATAATAGGTCTTGGAAAGTGATGATAGCTTTGCTTGCAAAAGGAAAAATCAAATTGGCCATCGGCAAAGGGCAGGTCTTCTGCATTGGCAAACTGGAAGCTTGTAATAAGGTTGTTTTCAGCTGCAATTTTCAGGAGCGTTGTGTCAATATCTGTAGAAACTGCTTTGCTGCCCTGCATTTCAATGTACGTTGCAGATGTTCCGAAACCGCCATCACCAACAGTCAGCCATTCGGAATTTTTATATAGAGCGCAATAGATCTTAATAAGTTCAAGCTGCCGGGTATGCCTCCAAAGGTCCACCGTTTTAACATCAAAAAAGGACTTGTGTTTGTTTAATTGTGCTTCTGCATTCAGATCTTTATAGAATTCAGAATGCTTTTCATAACTTATATCTTTAAAAGAAGTGTTCTTCATGGATAAGAGTTGAATTCCGTTAAAAACTACTTAATTTCCAAAGATAGAATTATTTGGTTTATCTGATTTTTGTTTGGCCTGCCTTTATATGAATTGTTGAATAAAAATGAAATATTAAAGGGATTCATAAAAGATTATCTCAAAATCGTGTTAAATTCGCACTTTATTATTAAGACACTAAATGGAAAGCAATCCGCTAAATTCTATATCTCCGATCGACGGCCGGTATCGAAATCAGACTGAAGAAATGTCTGCTTACTTTTCTGAAGCTGCATTAATGCGTTACAGACTGATAGTTGAAGTTGAATATTTTATTTCCTTGTGCGAGCTGCCTTTGCCTCAACTGAAAAATGCATCATCAAACGGTTTCGAAAAATTGCGGGATGTTTACAGGAATTTCAGTAATGCAGATGCAGAAGATATCAAGTCCCGTGAGAAAATTACAAATCATGATGTTAAAGCACTGGAATATTTTTTAAAGGACAAACTGGTTGAATTTGGTTATGGAGATTTTAAAGAGTTCGTTCATTTTGGTTTGACCTCACAAGACATTAATAACACTGCATTTCCATTGGCTATTAAAGATGCAGTTTCAAAAGTGTATTTGCCGAAGATGCGGGAAGTTCTTCAAAAACTTACCATGTTCAGTGAAGAGTGGAGCAAGGTCCCTATGTTGTCCAGAACTCATGGACAACCCGCTTCACCTACGAGGTTAGGTAAAGAGTTTCTCGTATTTATTGAAAGGATAGCAAATCAACTTTCTCAATTATCAGTCATTCCTTTTTCTGCGAAGTTTGGTGGCGCAACAGGAAATTTCAATGCACATCATGTTGCTTACCCGGAAATCGACTGGGTCTCATTTGCAAATAAATTTTGTTTTGAAAAATTGTCACTTCAAAGACAGCAATACACCACACAAATTGAACACTATGATCAGTTGTGCGCTTTGTTTGATGTGATCAAACGGATCAATAACATACTTATCGATCTGAATAGGGATATCTGGACATATATTTCAATGGATTACTTTAAGCAGCAGATCAAGGCAGGTGAAATTGGATCATCAGCAATGCCGCATAAAGTGAATCCAATAGATTTTGAGAATTCCGAAGGGAATCTTGGAATTGCAAATTCGCTGTTTGAACATCTGTCTGCAAAACTGCCTATTTCAAGACTGCAACGGGACTTGACTGATTCCACTGTTCTGAGAAATGTCGGTGTGCCTTTTTCGCACACTTTAATTGCATTAAAATCGTTTCTGAAAGGTGCAAACAAATTGATATTAAATAAACCAGCTCTCGAAAAGGATCTTGAAGCAAACTGGACAGTTGTTGCAGAAGCCATTCAGACCATATTAAGACGTGAGAATTTTGAGAATCCTTATGAGCAGTTGAAGGAGTTGACCAGAACGAATTCGGTAGTAGATCAGAAAATAATGCATCAGTTCATAGATTCATTAGCTGTTTCCGATTCTATAAAAAAGGAATTGCGCGCAATTTCTCCATCAAATTATACAGGAATTTAACAATGAAAGTATGTGGATTTACATTCATTCGGAATGCAGTGCGATTCGATTACCCAATCGTTGAAGCGATCACCTCTGTATTACCAATGTGTAATGAATTCATAGTTCTTGTAGGTAATTCAGATGATAATACCAGAAACCTCATTGAAAGAATTGGATCTGATAAGATCAGAATCTATGATAGCGTTTGGGATGATTCACTTCGAGAAGGAGGAAGAGTTTTAGCAGAAGAAACAAACAAGGCAATGCAGTATTTACCTGAAGATACTACCTGGGCTTTTTATATTCAGGGCGATGAAGTGATCCATGAAAAATATCATCAGGCAATTCATGATTCAATGGAGTTACATAAGTATGACGTAAAGGTTGAAGGTCTGCTTTTGAATTACACTCATTTTTATGGCAGTTATGATTTCATCGGTGATTCGACAAAGTGGTACAGAAAAGAAGTAAGGATCATCAGAAAGGATTCAAAGATCTATTCCTTTCGTGATGCCCAGGGTTTTCAGAAGAATGGCCGACCGTTAAGGGTAAAGGCAGTCGATGCTTTTGTTTATCACTACGGCTGGGTTAAGCCACCTGAAAAACAAATGGAAAAACAAAAGTACTTTCATAAACTTTGGCATAATGACGACTGGGTAGAGAAAAATATTATTCCATCTGAAAAATTTGATTATTCGCAGATCGATTCATTGGCACATTTCCAGGGTACTCATCCTGGTGTTATGGAAAAACGGATCATGTCGACAAACTGGAAATTTGATTTTGATCCTACAAAAAAGAAACTTTCATTTAAATCGAAATTTAAATTGTCGTTGGAAAAAATTACAGGTTGGAGAATAGGGGAGTATAAAAACTATAAACTGATCTGACCTTACCACCCAGATGCAAGTACATCTGCCAAATGCATTACTTTCAGTTTTTTTCCCTGCTTTTTAATATACCCATCAAGGTGCATCAAACAGGACACATCTGTGGAGATCATAATTTCAGCCTGAGTAGATTCTGCATTGATAATTTTCTGTTCAGCCATTCCCACGGCGATTGATTCATACTTAACAGAGAAAGTGCCGCCAAATCCGCAGCAAACTTCATTGTCATTCATCTCACGTAATTCAAGTCCACGGACATTTGCCAGAAGTGTTCTTGGCTCTTTTTTAATTCCGATTTCCCTGAGTCCGCTGCAACTGTCGTGATAGGTTGCTGTTCCATCCAGCTTCGCACCAACATCTGTCACCTTTAAGATATTGACAAGAAAATCACTTAATTCGAAAATATTCTTCTGGACAATTTTATATTCATTATGCAAAACAGTATTGTGAAATAATTCCGGATAGTAATTTTTTACCATTCCCACACACGATGCAGATGGTGAAATGATATATCTGTCATTTGGAAAGTCGTTTATGAATTTTTCACCGACTTCCTTGCATTGATCCCAGTATCCGCCATTGAATGCAGGTTGTCCGCAACAGGTCTGGTTAGGATTATAATTAACTGTACAACCTACCTTCTCAAGTACCTTGATCATGTTAAATGCTGTTTGCGGAAACATCTGATCAATGAAACAGGGAATGAATATATCGACTAACATAGATTCTGATTTATGATTACACTAGACTCACACTTGAAGATTTGATCCTTCTCACTCTTAATAACAGGACCAAACCGATAATGAAAAAGAAAGCAAGAACAATGATACTACTTCTCATGCTTCCCGTAATTTCATTGATAAGGCCAAAAGCAAATGTGCCGAGAACCGTACCAAGTTTATCACAAACATCATAGAAACTGAAATAGGAAGCGTGATCTAATGTTTCAGGAAGCATTTTCGAATAGGTTGATCTTGCCAGAGATTGTATTCCACCCATAACAAATCCTACAACTGCTGCCAGTCCCATGAACATTGTTTTCTCATCTACACCGTATTCTTTATTGCAAAGGAAAGCTCCGACGCAGACAAATATCCAGACTATGATTGCAATTGAAAGGGCTATTAAATTTCCATACCTTTTGGATAAAGAACTGAAAACATATGCACCGAAAATAGCAACAAATTGAATGATCAGGATGATCATGATCAGGACAGATGAATCGAGGTGTAGTTCTGATTGTCCGAAAAGGGAAGCTGCATACATCACCGTCTGAACACCCATATTAAAAAAGAAAAAGGAGACGAGGTAGGATGGAAGCAGGGATGAGTTTTTAAGATCTTTCCATACTTTTTTTAATTCGAGATAACCGTTGAATATGTAGTGTTCTTTTGCTTCGCTGGAAGGTTTACTGTCCTTTAATTTTGAAAAAGTATACTGCGCAAAGACAAACCACCAGATGCCCACTAAAACAAAGGCTAGCCGGGTTGCCAGACCTGAACTGATATTACCATACCATTCCGGAAATAAGATCATGGTTAAAGAAAAGATCAGAAGCAATGAACTTCCCAGATATCCTAAAGCAAATCCTTTTGCACTTACTTTATCCTGGTCTTTTTCTTCTGCAATTTCCGGTAAAAATGCATTATAGAAAACTATGCTGCCGGCATATCCGATTGCAGCAAGTATTGATCCGACAATTCCTATCCAGAGTGTATTTAACGATTCAAAGAAAAAAAGCGAAGCACAGGAAACTGCGCCAAGAGTGCTGAAGAAGTACATGAATCTTTTTTTCTTTCCACTAACGTCAGCAATTGAAGAGAGTATAGGATTCAATGCAGCTATAAAAAGAAATGCAAGTGAAATGCAATAGAGTTGCAATGATTCACTGTTCCAAGTATGACCAAGAAATCTCACATTACTGGAATTTTCAGTAGTGGTTATTGCATGGAAATAAATTGGAAAGAGGGCAGAAGAGATTACTAAAGAATACGAAGAGTTGGCCCAGTCGTAAAGGGCCCATGCATTAATAGTTTTCTTATCTCCTTTGATCATGGTTTAAAACCTGAAATTTTTTACCGTGTCAATATAGAGTTTTACTTTCTCTTTTTCAGTATCCGGGTATAATCCATGACCAAGATTCGCTATATGTCTCTCTGGTCCGAAAGCGCGTAGCATTTTGATCGTCTCTGATTGAATCGTTTCACGATCTGCATAAAGTAAGCATGGATCCATATTGCCTTGCAGTGTTTTTCCCGGCCCGATAATTTTCCTGGATTCCTCAATGTTCATATTCCAGTCAAGTCCGATAACAGAGCAAGAACTTTTACTGAATTCCTCCCTCGCAAAATAAGCGCCTTTTGCAAAAACGATCACCGGTACTTCAGAAATAGAATCGCTAATTTCAGAAATGTATCTCGAAGCAAATTCACTGTATTGTTCAGGGGAAAGAACTCCTGCCCATGAATCAAACACCTGCACAATGTCTGCGCCGGCACTGATCTGACCTTTCAGATAATTGATAGTACTTTTTGTGATCTTATCTAATAATTTGTGAGCCAGTCGTGGTTCTGTATAAAGGAATTTTTTTGCCTTGCTGAAAGTCTTGCTTCCTTTTCCTTCAATCATATATGATAAAATGGTCCAGGGCGCTCCGGCAAAACCAATAACCGGAACCCGGCCATTCAATGTTTTTTTTGTCAGGCGGATGGCATCAGTTGTATATTGTATGTCGGCTGCATCAGCAATTTTCAGTTTATCGATGTCGCTCGCATTTTCAATGGTTTTCTCAAACCATGGACCTTTGCTTTCAACCATTTGGTATGGTAATCCCATTGCTTCCGGGATAACCAGAATGTCAGAAAAAATAATTGCAGCGTCAACTCCTAAAATATCAACCGGTTGAATTGAAACTTCAGAAGCGAGTTCAGGAGTTTCAACTAATTGTTTAAATCCACCGCATCGTTCTCGCACTTCACGGTATTCCGGAAGGATCCTCCCGGCCTGACGCATTAACCATATGGGTGTTCTCTCAGTTTTTTCTCCTCTTGCTGCTCGAAGTATCAGATCGTTCTGTAATTTCATTGGGCCAAAAGTAATAATTTTATCTAATCAATAACGAATAACCGATAACGTATACCGAGTAACTAACTACTCAAAAGCAATGCGGGAGGTTGTTTAATGGAAAAGTTTATTTTGGTCTTATATGATAGAATTTCACTACCCATTATCGGCACTAACACTATTCACTCTTCGTTAGAAATAGTTGACTATACCAAAGTGAATCTTAGCGTTTCTGAAATAAACAGGATTACTGAATTGTTTTCCAAGAGCATAACTTATTGACATGATCCCAATTCGGGTTTCAAAATTCATTCCTGCTCCGAAACCCAATGGCGTATCTTTCAGATCAAAATTCCGGCTCTTGTTTTCATAATAGGCAGCATTCATAAATGCGAAGAGAAATGAATTCTGTTCAAGTAAAAACCTGTATTCAATCTTTCCCATTGAAAAACTGCTTGCATAAATTGATTCTTCATCGAATCCACGCAATGACTTTAATCCACCGATCCTGAACAATTCATTTGTAAAGAGACGGTCGTTGTAAACGATTCCGGATTTTGTACCTAAATTTAAAACACTCTTTCCGCCAAGTGAAAAATATACATCAGCTGAAATTGCACCTTCATACGTTACACTCTGTAATTTCAGGCTGTCATATGCAATCGGATTGATATCAGAATTCTTTTTGATTTTCCGGTTACCGGTACTTCCTGTGAATTCTATTGCATATCCTTTTTTCGGATTTAATCTGTAATCAAGTTTCTCGAAATGAAAAGTTGCGCCATAACTTAGAATCGAAATATCTGCATAATCCGGAAGGACGGTAATATTTTCAAGTCCTTTTGATGACTGAAGATCACTTTGCTTATCATTAATGAAAGCCTTGAGATAATTGTTTCCGGAAATAGAGTATTGGATCCCGAGATTTTTAATTACATCTGTATAGGTTGAATCTCTTCTGTAGATAGAGAGATTACCATCAATTCCAAAAGGAGAATTTAATACAAACGGATAGAGCAAATGAATTTTCAGATCCTGGGTTTTGCTGGGCAATTGCTTCCAGTTGAATTCTATTACTTCTCCCCGTTGTAAGGAGTTTTGAAGTTTCAGATGCACCTCACCGGTGAGATTCAATTTCCCTTCATTGTTTTCATCAGGCAGAAAACCGATCACACCATCGAATTGACTTGCTTTTTTATTGTCGAGATAGATGTAAAGTTTTGTAATATTTTCTGTAAATAATAGTTGGTTCGGTTTCAGTTCTGTTACAAAAGCAAGTTCTCTGAGACGTGTAGAGATCCGGGTAAGTTTTGATTCATTATATATTGATCCTTCTTTTATATCAATATAATTGTAAATATAAACGGGAGCAATTGTTGCATTTCCTTTGATAATAATACTGTCGATCCTGACAAGTTTGTTTTTGTTCAATTCAAGTTCTGCAACAAATGAATTATCTTCAGATTTTACATTTTTTAATCTGATGGTCGCAAAAGGATAGCCGTTGTTCTCACAGTTCTTTAAAATTGTTTCCATCCAGAAGCTTATCTTCTGATAATTGAATGGAGTAGCTGACTTCTTTTTGTTTTTTATTCCTGTTCCTGCTAAAAAGGATTCATCTATATTATCTGTGGTGATATTCGCCCATTGATATCTTTCACCTAAAAAGAAATAGATGAGAATGATATCTTCTCCGGGAATTAAACTATCACACGATGCTGCTAAAAAACCATTGGATCTTAATTTATCAGTAAACTCTCTTATGTCAGCTTGAAGTTGCAGAGTGTCGTTGTATTTTTTTGAAAGGTCGAATGATTTAAGTTCTTCCTTAAATACCATAAGATTTGTAGAGTCGATCAATTCAAATCTGACATTCACTTTAATTTGACCTGCTGCACTTTTGCCGAATGAAAATATCATCAGGTAAAAGAAAAAGATAAATAAAGAATTGTTTTTAACAGGCACCTTCTTTGTTTTAATTCGGATTAAATAACGTATCCGTGAGCATAACATTGAATACCTCCGATGAAGTGTTCCAGTCGATCGGTGTAAGTCCTTGCTCAGTCAGCAATTCATTGGTTTTCGAAAAATGCTTGCATCCGTAAAATCCCCTATCAACAGAAAAAGGCGAAGGATGTGGTGCTTGTAGAATAAAGTGTTTTGTAGTGTCGATCAGGTTGATCTTTGCCTGAGCATATTTTCCCCAGAGAATAAAAACCAATCCGGTTTTTCTGAAGGAAAGTTCGCGGATAATACTATCCGTAAAATTCTCCCAGCCTTTTTTCTGATGGGAACCAGGCTGATTCTCCCTGACCGTTAGAGTTGCATTCAACAGAAGAACACCTTGCTTTGCCCACTTTTTCAGACTGCCATGAGATGGTGTTTCTATGCCAAGATCAGTTTTTAGTTCCTTGAAAATATTCTGTAAACTAGGTGGAAGCTTCTGACCTTTTGGAACAGAGAAGGAAAGACCTTCCGCCTGTCCAGGATTGTGATATGGATCCTGACCAAGAATAATCACCTTAACTTCATCAAATGGAGTGGTGTCAAGGGCAGAAAATATCAATGGCCATGGTGGATATATTATCTGGCCGGTTTTCTTTTCGTTTTCAAGAAATAACTTCAGGGAATGAAAATAAGGTTTAGAAAATTCGTCAGAAAGGACTTTTTTCCAACTTTCATGTAATTTAGGATCAAGACGACTCATAGCGTGTGAAATTACTAAGATGGATGGTAAGAATTGTAATAAAATTAAAGAAATGTCCTGTCAGTGGTGAATTACCTTTGTTGAAAACTTAATTTCCCTCATATTTGAAAAATGATAATTTTGCAGAACTTTAAAAATCGTAAAACATACTAACGTATATTGCGTTGGAATAAAGGCAACAACATAAAAAATGAAAAAAATAGCACGTATTTCCCTAGTTTTAGCTGCAGTAACCCTGTTATTTGCATCATGCAAATCTCATGAAAAATGTCCTGCTTACGGACAGATCGGGAAACCGCGCCATCATTCTGAGATCAGAGGTTAATTCTTCTGTCAACAAAGAGATCCGAAGCGAACCGAAACAACGGTTCGCTTTTTTTGTTTTAACTAATTAATCAAGATTAATCGCAAAGAGTGGAAACTATTCGTACAAAATACCTGGGAGAACTCAGAACAGAAGCCGAACATGTGAAGTCGGGACAGAAGATTATCACTGATGCACCACTGGATAACCAAGGGAAAGGTGAAGCATTTTCGCCGAGTGATCTGATGACTGCATCTTTGTCTAGTTGTATGCTGACCATTATGGGAATTGCAGCCCGGACTCATGAAATACCCTTTGAAAATATTTCATGTAAAGTCACCAAGATAATGGTGCCAAATCCAAGAAAAGTAGGCGAGATCATCATCGAATTTGACATGGGAACTCAAGTTTATACCGATAAGCAGAAAGCAATTCTGCAAAATGCTGCGCATACTTGTCCGGTGGCTTTAAGTCTTAGCCCTGATCTGAAGCAAACATTGAGTTTTAATTATTCTGAATAGATAGGATAAAAGTGCTTTGATGATCTTGTTAGCAGTGCGGGAATCAAGTGGATAAAAAAACCTGAAACCGTTAAAAGCTCGCTGCTTTTTTCAACATCCAGCAGCCATTGTCATGAAACCATCAATTCCCAATTAAAGCTACTTCTAAATAAAAAATTGCTATTTTTGTAGAACTTTATGAGACACCGGTTTATCATTTTTCTTTTTATGATCCATCTGTCAGCCGCTGCACAGACGGAAGATAATCTTACCTATAAAGAAGATATTCCCGTATTATATAGAAGAGAAGCAGAAGGGGGTTTGACAATTCATTCAAATGGTTTTGGCTTGAACTTTAAAAAAGGATGGCACAGGACCGGCTATAAGAAGGATATGCTGGACATAGAATTTGTTTCAATGCGGCATCCCAAGCAATATAAGTTGGCTAATCCATACTTCGATAATTCGAAACCCTTTTTTTATGGGAAACTGAATTTTGCATATATGCTTCGTGGCGGTTATGGAAGACAGAATATAATTTTCAGTAAAGGAGAACGAAGTGGTGTGGAAGTCAGATACAATTATTACGTAGGATTATCACTTGGAATAACTAAACCGGTTTATCTGGATGTGATCGTTACTTCAGATTCTCTTCCATTTGTAGTTACCAGAAAATATGATCCAAACGATCCATTGATGCAAGTGCCAACTTATATCTATGGCCCTGGTCCGTATTTCGATGGATTTGATCAGTTGAAATTATATCCGGGAGCTTATGGAAAATTTGGATTTTCATTTGAATATGCCGGATGGCATGATAAAGTTACAGCGATAGAAGTAGGAGTAGTTGCAGATGCGCATCCAACTGCAATTCCAATTATGTCTGAAAATCCAACACAAGGAATTTTTAACAATAAAGTACTTCTGAATTTGTATCTCACTTTAGTATGGGGCGCAAAGTGGTAAGAGGAATTAAATTATGATTCAAGAGAATTCATTAGCACAGAATAAACCTTCTAAACCATCATGGTTAAAAGTAAAACTTCCGATCGGTGAAGAATTTACGAAAGTGAGGAATATAGTAAGTGAGCACAAGCTTCATACGATCTGTCAGAGTGGAAATTGTCCGAACATGGGCGAATGCTGGGGTGCAGGTACTGCTACATTCATGATACTGGGAAATGTATGTACCAGAAGTTGTGGCTTTTGTTCCGTGGCTACCGGGCGACCGGAAGCTGTTGATCCATTTGAGCCGTTGCGTGTTGCAAAGTCTGTGAAACTGATGAGCGTGAAACATTGCGTTGTCACCTCTGTTGACAGAGATGATCTTAAAGATGGTGGCTCGAATGTTTGGGTAGAAACGATCAGGAAGATCAGGGAACTTTCTCCCGGGACAACAATGGAAACATTGATCCCGGATTTTCAGGGGATATGGGAAAACCTGCAACGGGTGATCGATGAAAGACCTGAAGTGATCTCACATAATCTGGAAACAGTAAGAAGGCTAACAAAGTTAGTCCGGGTTCAGGCAAAATACGACAGGAGTCTGGAAGTCTTGAAAAGAATAGCAGCTTCAGGTGTAGCAGCTAAATCCGGTATCATGCTAGGTTTAGGAGAATCAAAGGAAGAAGTATTAGAGGCAATGCAGGACCTTCGTAATTCTGATGTATCAATACTGACCCTGGGTCAATATCTTCAACCTACGAAAGATCATTTACCTGTACATGAATTTGTGCATCCTGATCTTTTCGCAGAATTTAAAGAAGCAGGAATGAAAATGGGATTCCGGTACGTTGAAAGCGGACCACTGGTCCGTTCAAGTTATCATGCGGAAAAACATCTTCAGTGATTTACTTAATGATTTCAGATAAAAATTATTTAAAACATTGAGTTATATTTTGTCTTCAGTACCTATTATTAACTTCCACTAACTACTTAATTGAAAAAATGAAAAAAATAAAAATTGCCATCAATGGTTTTGGAAGAATAGGAAGAATATCGACACGGGTACTATTACAAAATGAAAATCTGGAATTAGTTGCGATCAACGATCTTGCTGATGCAGCAACACTTGCACATCTTTTCAAGTATGATTCCATACATCGCCGGTATAACGGCACGGTCACATCAGAGGATAAAACAATAATTATTGACGGAAAGAAAATTCCTGTTTATGCTGAAAAGAAACCTGCGGAGTTGCCATGGGCATCGTTAGGTGTTGATATAGTACTTGAATGTACAGGTCATTTCACTGATAAGGAAGGTGCAGAACAGCATATCAAAGCAGGAGCTAAACGGGTTATTATTTCAGGACCGACCAAAGGTAAAAGCGATATTAAGACAATTGTACTGGGAGTAAATGATGAAATACTGACACCTCAGGATATCATCATTTCAAATGCAAGTTGCACGACCAATAATGCAGCACCTATGTTGAAAATTCTCGATTCGCTTTGGGAAATTGAAAACGCATTTGTAACCACGGTCCATTCATATACCGGTGACCAGAATATTCACGATGCTCCGCACAAAGATCTTCGTCGTGCTAGGGCAGCGGCAGTTTCGATCATTCCAACCACAACAGGTGCAGCAAAAGCTTTAGGCGATGTCTTGCCTCACCTGCAGGGAAAACTGGGTGGTGCGGGGATCAGGATTCCAGCGCCTGATGGGTCATTGACAGACATCACCTGTATTCTGAAAGAGAAAGTCACGTTGGAATTGATCAACGATACCTTTAAAAAATATGCAGAGAATGAAATGAAAGGGATCATGGAATATACAGAAGACCCGATAGTCTCCATCGACATTATCGATAATCCACATTCCTGCATTTTTGATTCACTACTGACCACTGTACTGGATAAAATGGTCAAAGTAGTGGGATGGTATGATAATGAGTCAGGTTACAGCAACCGACTTGTCGAATTGGCTGATAAAGTTGGAAAAATGCTAGTCAAATAGGCATATAAAAAATATTTTTCTTTTTTTCTTTTGAATTTGTTAATTCCAATTAGTCGCTTATCTTGCTTAGCATAAGCGAAATACCTCGAAAAATCAAAATTTTAATGATTTGTATGAACTGTGAAAACCGAGATCCGAAAGCCGGGTCGATCCGTACATAGTTATATACCAAGTTTAGTTGAAATAATTAGTTGAAAATTGTTGAAAAAACGAAGGAAATTATATTTTATTAAAGAATTAATATAAAATTAAACAATTTAGAATCTTATTAATCGTTTATTTGAACAGAAAGTATAGTAGGTTGTTTAAGCAATAAGTCACAGGATTCAGCAGCCTATTTTTCCGAATGGTACAGTATTTGGGAGGCTTTAGTAGATGAATTCAATTTAGTATTCAAAAATTCTTTAGTTATGATTAACAATTCAAAACGCAAAATCAAGTCAGTAAAGCAACCCGTTGCCGATGCAGTTACCCGCATTAAAGTGCAATTAGATCATAAAACCCTCATGGTTGTTCACAGTATGGCCGCATTTAAGATGTGGAAAAAGCGTTATCCGCTTGCCAAAGTGATAGCCTGAGTGCTGACTAGCAAAAGTTTACGTCAAATCAAATCTGAGGTCTCTTCAAAGAGACCTTTTTTATTGCTTTTTTTTTATTTTTTTTTCAAGAAAATTTGCATTTTGAATTCGATTATCTACATTTGCAATCCCAAATTTTAAGGGGGACAAAAATTGTTCATTGAAATTGAATTTGCCGATGTAGCTCAGTTGGCCAGAGCTACTGATTTGTAATCAGTGGGTCGGGGGTTCGAATCCCTCCATCGGCTCCAGTTCTTTATCAGCACTGGTTTTAGGACCATTGAGAAGGGGAGATACCAGAGTGGCCAAATGGGACGGACTGTAAATCCGTTGCGAAAGCTTCGAAGGTTCGAATCCTTCTCTCCCCACTCTGAAAAGTTTGGGTTTGACTCCTTCGGGAGTTGGATTTGAACAACAAGCGGAAGTAGCTCATTTGGTAGAGCATCAGCCTTCCAAGCTGAGGGTGGCCGGTTCGAGCCCGGTCTTCCGCTCAAAAGTCTCTGTTGGCTTTGACTACAAGCCAATGTAGCTCAGTCGGTAGAGCACATCCATGGTAAGGATGAGGTCACCAGTTCGATCCTGGTCATTGGCTCAGGGTTTGAAACAAAGGTAAGAGGCAAAGAATTTTTGCTGATTGCTGATAAAAATTTTAGTGCAGGATCCGGTAATTACAAAAGGTTTTCCGGACGTAATTCAAATTTACTCCTGCTATCTTAAACAGAATTAAAGTCCTGAGAGAGAGATCTCGACGGATTCTTAATATATTTTCGGTAAATAGTTTGCAAGATCTTTTTGCCGGGAGAAATGAATAGGATACCGGATACTGTGGAAATGAGCTTCCCTCTTCAGCAGTTTTACGATATTAAGTACAACTTTAAATAAACTCAACAAAACATTAACCTCTAATAACTCATTGCAATGGCAAAAGAAAAATTCGACCGTTCCAAGCCCCATGTAAACATTGGGACTATCGGTCACGTTGACCACGGTAAAACAACTTTAACAGCAGCCATCACTACCGTTTTGGCTTCTAAAGGTTGGGCCGAGCTACGTTCATTTGATTCAATCGATAACGCTCCGGAAGAAAAAGAGCGTGGAATTACTATCAATACAGCACACGTTGAATATGCGACTGCGAATCGTCACTATGCTCACGTTGACTGTCCTGGTCACGCGGATTATGTGAAGAACATGGTTACAGGTGCTGCCCAGATGGATGGTGCTATTTTAGTTGTGGCTGCCACTGATGGTCCAATGCCACAAACTCGCGAACATATCCTTCTTGCTCGTCAGGTAGGTGTTCCAAAGATCGTTGTATTCATGAACAAAGTGGATATGGTTGACGATCCTGAACTACTTGACCTGGTTGAAATGGAGATCCGTGATCTTTTAAGTTTCTATCAGTTTGATGGTAATGCTACTCCGGTTATCCGTGGTTCTGCCTTAGGTGGATTGAACCTTGATGACAAATGGGTTCCAAAGATCCTTGAATTGATGGAAGCAGTTGATACATACATTCCAATTCCTCCACGTGAAGTTGACAAACCATTCCTTATGCCTGTAGAAGACGTATTCTCGATCACTGGTCGTGGTACAGTTGCAACTGGTCGTATCGAGCGTGGTGTGATCAACACAGGTGATGAGGTTGATATCATCGGAATGCAGGAAAAAACTATCAAGTCTACATGTACGGGAGTTGAAATGTTCCGTAAGATCCTTGATCGTGGTGAAGCAGGTGATAACGTTGGTCTATTGTTACGTGGTATTGAGAAAACTGATATCCGTCGTGGTATGGTTGTCGCAAAACCGGGTTCAATCACTCCACACACTGAATTCAAAGCTGAGATCTACGTTTTGAAAAAAGAAGAAGGTGGACGTCACACTCCATTCCACAACAAATACCGTCCGCAATTTTACCTTCGTACTACTGACGTTACAGGAGAGATTACTCTTCCTGAAGGACGTGAGATGGTAATGCCTGGTGATAACGTAACGATCACTGTTGTGTTGATCCAGCCGGTAGCTATGGATAAAGGTCTTCGTTTCGCGATCCGCGAAGGTGGCCGTACTGTAGGTGCAGGTCAGGTAACTGATATCATTAAGTAATTGAAATAATTCCAATAAACCACAGGCGGGAAACCGTCTGTGGTTTACTGCCAATTAGGAACAATAGAAACGGGTGTAGCTCAATTGGTAGAGTAGCGGTCTCCAAAACCGTTGGCTGGGAGTTCGAGTCTCTCCACCCGTGCTAAACCAAGAGTTCCCATGGAACTTGAAAAAACTTCAAATGAGCAAAATAACCGCTTATATAAAAGATAGTTATACCGAACTGGTTGAAAAAGTCAGTTGGCCAACACGTGAAGAACTGCAAAGCAGTGTCATCATCGTAATGGTTTCTACTGTGATCATCGGTGTAATGATCTTCCTCATGGATGCCGGGTTTCAGGCAATCATGAATCTATTCTATAAAATGATCGGATAATACCAATTACCATGGCAGAAGCACAATCACAAAAGGAACTGGTTCGCAAATGGTATGTTGTTCGCGCCATCAGTGGAAAAGAAAAGAAGGTAAAACAGTATATCGAATCTGAGATCAGCCGGTTAAAACTGACCGATTATGTCGCTCAGGTCCTGATCCCGACTGAAAAATTCTATCAGATCAGAAACGGAAAGAAAGTAAGCAAAGAAAGAAATATCCTTCCCGGATATGTTTTAGTAGAAGCTGCTCTTACCGGTGAGATCCCTCACATCATTGAAAACATCACTGGTGTGATCTCCTTTCTTGGTGCTAAAGGTGAACCACCTGCTCCTTTACGTCAGTCTGAAGTAAACCGAATTCTGGGTAAGATGGATGAATTGGCCGATAGTGAAGCGGTAATGTCAGTTCCTTATGTAGTTGGTGAAACAGTAAAAGTAATAGATGGTCCATTCAATAGCTTCTCTGGAGTAATTGAAGAGATCAATGAAGAGAAAAAGAAATTGAAAGTGATGGTTAAGATCTTTGGAAGAAAAACTCCACTTGAACTTAGCTATATGCAGGTAGAAAAAGAGTAATAGAATTGATTCATGCTTCTGTTCGGCGGATTGCTTCCAAATCCTTCCCCGCAAATCAGATGAGGTGAATCCAATTTCAGTATATAATCAGTTAAACAAATATGTACTGATGAAAAGAGAGAATCCGATCATCGTACTGAATTTAATATTCCAATGGCAAAAGAAATAGGCACATACATAAAATTGCAGGTTAAAGGTGGAGCAGCTAATCCTGCGCCTCCGATCGGACCGGCTTTAGGTGCAAAGGGTGTAAACATCATGGAATTCTGCAAGCAGTTCAACGCTCGAACGCAGGATCAGCCGGGAAAAGTTCTTCCGGTCATCATTACTGTTTATACAGATAAATCATTTGAGTTTGTTATTAAAACTCCACCGGCAGCAGTTCAGATCATGGACCTTGCAAAGATCAAAAGTGGTTCAAAGGAATCTAACCGTAACAAGGTTGGATCTGTAACCTGGGATCAGATCCGTTCGGTTGCAGAAAACAAAATGCCAGACTTAAACTGTTTCACAATTGAATCAGCGATGAGCATGGTTGCAGGTACTGCACGGAGTATGGGTGTTACCGTAACAGGTGACAGCCCGCTGAAGTGAGCTGTCAGGACTCCGTCCTGTCATCCAAAAAGAAATAATTATTTCAGGTCAGAGACCTGGAATCTCACCGAAGGAGGGGGCGATCCTATCAAACCCGTTACTACTTCAAAACTTTAATTCAATGGCAAAAGTCAGTAAAAAAAGAAAGCAAGCAATTGCAAAAGTTGACCAGACAAAGTCATACTCTTTAGCAGAAGCTTCAAAGATCATCAAAGACGTAACGTATACAAAATTTGATGCATCAGTAGACCTTAGCATTCGCTTAGGCGTTGATCCACGGAAAGCCAATCAAATGGTTCGTGGTGTCGTAACACTTCCACACGGAACAGGAAAGACAAAAAAAGTACTTGTACTTTGTACACCTGATAAAGAAGCTGAGGCGAAAGAAGCCGGAGCTGATTTCGTTGGATTGGACGACTACATTCAGAAAATCGAACAAGGCTGGACAGACATCGACGTAGTGATCACTATGCCGAGTGTAATGGGTAAAGTGGGTAAACTGGGTAAAGTACTTGGACCACGTAACTTAATGCCGAATCCGAAGACCGGAACTGTTACAACTGATGTTGGTAAAGCAGTTAAAGAAGTGAAAGCCGGTAAAATTGATTTCAAAGTTGACAAGCAAGGAAGTATTCATGCTTCAGTTGGAAAAGTATCTTTTGATGCTAAGAAACTTGAAGAGAATGCATCTGAATTACTCAACACGATCATCAAATTGAAACCATCTGCTGCAAAAGGTACTTACATGAAAAGTGTATACCTGTCTAGTACGATGAGTCCTTCAGTGATGATCGATACAAAATCAATTTCTTAATTACCCGAAGGGTTTAATCATTTAACACATTACAAAAATGAAAAGAGAAGAAAAAGACGTAATCATTGGAGAGATTGCGGAACTCCTCAATAAATATCCAAACGTTTACATTGCTGATACATCAGCATTGCCGGTATCGAAGATCAATGACCTTCGCCGTCTTTGTTTTAACAAAGATGTGAAAATGCTGGTTGCAAAAAATAAGCTGATCCGTAAAGCGATGGAGAAGAACAATGCCGATGCATACGAAGGTATGTTTGCTGCATTGAAAGGAACAAGTGCATTGTTGTTTTCAGAAGTTGGAAACAGTCCTGCAAAATTGATCAAAGACTTCCGTAAAAAAGGCGATCGTCCGATCCTGAAAGGTGCTTATATCGACACAGCTGTGTTCTTAGGCGACAATCAATTAGAGACTCTTGCCAACATCAAATCCAAAAATGAACTTATCGGTGAAATCATCGGTCTGTTACAATCACCTGCTAAAAATGTTATCTCCGGCCTTAAAAGCAGTGGTGGTAAACTTGCAGGAATCCTTAAAACATTATCTGAGCGTCCTGAATAAGGATAAGCTGTTAATACCCCTAATGCTTCCAGTACCAAATATTATTATTCAAATCAAACGTAAAAATTAACAAATTAAATTCTATAAAAATGGCAGATTTAAAAGCATTCGCAGATCAGTTAGTTAACCTGACTGTAAAAGAAGTTAACGAACTAGCAAAGATCCTGAAGGATGAGTATGGCATCGAGCCTGCTGCTGCTGCTGTAGCTGTTGCTGCAGGTGGTGGCGGTGGCGGAGAAGCTGCAGCTGAAAAAACATCTTTTGATGTGATCTTAAAAGCACCGGGTGGAGCAAAACTTAACATCGTTAAGCTTGTAAAAGAAATGACAGGACTAGGCTTGAAAGAAGCAAAAGATCTTGTTGATGGCGCACCAAAACCAGTGAAAGAAGGCATCACTAAAGAAGAAGCAAATTCAATAAAACAACAATTAGAAGAAGCTGGAGCTGAGGTTGAAGTTAAATAAGGTATCGGCTGCTAATTGCTAATATTTATAGACCTTACCGGATCAAAAATCGGGTAAGGTCTATATCCTTTTTTAATAGGTGATTCTTCAGACGTGTTGAATTCCGTTAAAATTTAACTTTAAATCAAAAAAACCAAGCTCCCGTGTCCAACAATCTAATTCAAAAAAACAGAATCAGTTTTGCAACGATCGGACAGTCGATCGATTACCCTGACTTTCTGGATATTCAGCTGAAGTCTTTCCAGGATTTTTTCCAGCTTGAAACCACTTCCGACAACCGTCAAAAAGAAGGGTTGTACAAAGTTTTCAGTGAGAATTTCCCTATCACTGACTCAAGAAATAATTTCGTACTAGAATTTCTCGATTACTTCATCGACCCGCCAAGGTATTCTCTGGAAGAATGTATTGAGCGTGGACTTACTTACAGTGTTCCACTGAAAGCGAAGTTGAAATTGTATTGTACAGATCCTGAACACGAAGATTTTGAAACCATCGTGCAGGATGTCTATCTGGGAACAATTCCGTACATGACACCAAAAGGTACTTTCGTTATCAATGGTGCTGAACGTGTTGTTGTATCTCAGCTTCACCGTTCCCCTGGTGTGTTCTTCGGACAAAGTCGCCATGCTAACGGTACCAAACTTTATTCTGCCCGCGTAATTCCATTCAAAGGTTCCTGGATCGAATTCGCAACAGATATCAACAATGTCATGTATGCATACATCGACCGTAAGAAAAAATTCCCGGTTACAACGTTGCTTCGTGCCATTGGCTACCAGACGGATAAAGATATCCTTGAGATCTTCGGTCTTGCCGATGAATTCAAGGTAACAAAATCCGGAATTAAAAATGCCCTTAACCGCCGTCTTGCCGCACGTGTTCTTAAAACATGGGTGGAGGATTTCGTAGATGAGGATACTGGTGAAGTAGTTTCTATCGAAAGAAACGAAGTGATCATCGAACGTGAAACCGTTGTTGAAGATCACCACCTGGAACTTATCGTCGAATCAGGCGTCAAGTCGATCATCCTTCATAAAGAGGATGTGAATACTAACGATTACGCAATCATCTACAACACGCTTCAGAAAGATACTTCCAATTCTGAGAAAGAAGCCGTTGAACATATCTATCGTCAGCTTCGTAATGCTGAACCGCCTGATGAAGAAACAGCTCGTGGAATTATCGACAAGTTATTCTTCTCTGATAAAAGATATGATCTTGGTGACGTAGGTCGTTACAGAATCAATAAAAAACTTGGTCTGGAGATCGCAGAAGATACGCGTGTCCTTACCAAATCAGATATTATCGAGATCATTCGTCAGTTGATTCAACTTATCAACTCCAAAGCGGAGGTCGATGATATTGATCACTTGTCAAATCGTCGTGTACGTACCGTGGGAGAACAATTGTATTCTCAGTTCGGTGTCGGACTTGCGCGTATGGCTCGTACGATCCGTGAAAGAATGAACGTGCGTGATAATGAAGTCTTCACGCCTGCAGATCTGATCAACGCAAAGACATTGTCTTCGGTGATCAATTCATTCTTCGGAACCAATCAGCTTTCTCAATTCATGGATCAGACCAACCCACTTGCTGAGATCACTCACAAGCGTCGTTTGTCTGCACTTGGGCCCGGCGGTCTTTCTCGCGAAAGAGCAGGTTTCGAGGTTCGTGACGTTCACTATACGCACTATGGTCGTTTGTGTACAATTGAGACACCGGAAGGTCCGAACATCGGTTTGATCTCCTCACTTTGCGTATATGCTAAGATCAATAACCTTGGATTCATTGAAACTCCTTATCGTACAGTTACAGAAGGAAAAGTTGATGTAGAAAAAGGTGTTATTTATCTCACAGCAGAAGAAGAAGATAATAAAGTAATTGCTCAGGCGAATGCTAAGATCGATGAAAAAGGAAACTTTATTGATCTTAAAGTGAAAGCCCGTGAATTAGGTGACTTCCCGGTTCTTGAACCGTCGAAGGTCAATCTGATGGATGTCGCTCCTAACCAGATCGCATCAATTGCCGCTTCACTGATTCCATTCCTTGAACATGATGATGCCAATCGTGCCCTGATGGGATCGAACATGCAACGTCAGGCTGTACCTTTACTTCGCCCTGAAGCTCCAATTGTCGGAACAGGTCTTGAAGGATTGGTTGCCCGTGACTCACGTGTCTTGATCAATGCAGAAGGTGATGGCGTGGTGGAATATGTTGACGCTCTTGAGATCACAATTCGTTACAGCCGTAAGGAAAACGAAAAATTAGTGAGCTTCGAAGATGATGTGAAGACATACAACCTGATAAAATTCCAGAAAACAAATCAGAATACTTGTATCAACTTAAAGCCGATTGTCATCAAAGGACAAAAAGTGAAAAGAGGACAGGTTCTTTGCGAGGGCTATGCAACACAGAATGGTGAATTAGCACTTGGACGTAACCTTCAGGTTGCTTTCATGCCTTGGAAAGGAAATAACTTTGAGGATGCGATCGTAATTTCTGAACGAGTAATTCGTGAAGATATCTTCACATCAATTCACGTTGATGAATACAGTCTTGAAGTCCGTGACACGAAACGTGGTATGGAAGAATTGACAGCTGATATTCCTAACGTAAGTGAAGAAGCAACCCGCGAACTTGACGAGCATGGTTTGATCCGTGTTGGCGCTGATGTAGTGGAAGGTGATATTCTTATCGGTAAGATCACTCCAAAAGGAGAAACTGATCCTTCACCGGAAGAAAAATTACTTCGTGCTATCTTCGGTGATAAAGCAGGTGATGTGAAAGATGCATCGTTAAAAGTTCCACCTTCAGTTAAAGGTGTGGTGATCGATAAGCGTTTATTCTCACGTGTAGTTGCTAAAGACAAGACTCAGAAGAATGATGAGAAAGTTCTGATCGAAAAACTTGATAAAGAATATCAGATCGAGATCGCTGATCTTAAGGAAAAGCTGATCGATAAACTATTTGTACTTGTAAGCGGAAAAACTTCTCAGGGTGTTACTGACATCTTCAAAGAAGTGATCATTGCTAAAGGTGCTAAGTTCACTCAGAAGATGCTTTCAGAAATTAACTATGATAACGTTAATGCTGATAAGTGGACAACTGATAAAGAGAAGAACGATCAGATCAAGCAATTACTGCATAACTATACGATTAAGTTTAATGATATTTCCGGTTTGTTCAAGCGTAAGAAATTCGCTTTAACAGTTGGTGATGAACTACCAGCAGGTATCGTTCAGTTAGCGAAAGTATATATCGCTAAAAAACGTAAACTTAAAGTAGGGGATAAGATGGCCGGTCGTCACGGAAATAAAGGTATCGTTGCCCGTATCGTTCGCGATGAGGACATGCCATACCTTGAAGACGGAACTCCGGTTGATATTGTTCTGAATCCGCTGGGTGTACCTTCTCGTATGAACCTTGGACAGATCTATGAAACGATCTTAGGTTGGGCAGGATTAAGATTAGGAGTGAAATTTGCAACTCCGATCTTTGATGGTGCGTCAATTGAACAGATCGATGAATATGTAACTAAAGCCAATCTTCCTAAATTCGGAAGTACTTATCTGTATGATGGTGGAACCGGTGACCGCTTTGATCAGCCTGCAACAGTAGGTGTGATCTACATGCTGAAACTTGGTCACATGGTCGATGATAAGATGCATGCTCGTTCAATCGGACCATACTCTCTCATTACTCAGCAACCGTTGGGTGGTAAGGCACAATTTGGTGGTCAGCGTTTCGGTGAGATGGAGGTTTGGGCACTCGAGGCATTCGGTGCAGCAAACATTCTCCAGGAGATCCTCACAGTGAAATCTGATGATGTTATTGGCCGTGCGAAAACTTATGAAGCAATTGTTAAAGGTGATAATCTTCCTGTACCGGGAATCCCTGAATCGTTCAATGTATTACTACATGAACTTCGTGGACTTTGTCTGAAGATAACACTTGAATAAGGTTGAATGAAAAAATAAAGTGTTGAACACTTTTTCATCATTCATTTTAATCATCAACCAAAAAATTAACACAGATGGCAAGCAGAAAAGAAATAAAAATTAAATCGAATTTCAGTAAGATAATCATCAGCCTTTCTTCTCCGGAAAATATTCTGGAGCAGTCAAGCGGCGAGGTGTTGAAACCTGAAACCATCAATTACCGGACTTACAAACCGGAGCGCGACGGATTATTCTGTGAGCGTATCTTCGGACCGGTAAAAGACTGGGAATGTCATTGCGGTAAATACAAACGTATCCGTTATAAAGGAATTGTTTGTGACCGTTGTGGAGTAGAAGTGACAGAGAAAAAAGTGCGTCGTGAGCGTATGGGTCATATTACCCTTACTGTTCCTGTAGCTCATATCTGGTACTTCCGTTCATTGCCGAATAAGATCGGTTATCTGTTAGGTCTTCCGACAAAGAAGCTTGACATGATCATCTACTACGAGAGATACGTAGTGATCCAGGCAGGTGTAAAAGCAGCAGATGGTGTAAACTATCTTGACTTCCTGACTGAAGATGAATATTTAACGATCCTGGAAAATCTTCCGAAAGATAATCAGCATTTGGATGAGAACGATCCGAACCGTTTCATCGCTAAGATGGGAGCTGAAGCATTGTATGATCTGTTGTCAAGATTGAATCTTGATGAATTATCATATAACCTTCGTCACCAGGCAAGCAATGAAACATCTCAGCAACGTAAGAACGAAGCATTGAAACGTTTGAATGTTGTCGAGGCTTTCCGTTCTGCTGTTGAGCATATCGAGAATCGTCCGGAATGGATGATCGTGAAAGTAGTGCCGGTAATTCCACCGGAATTACGTCCACTCGTTCCTCTTGATGGTGGTCGTTTTGCAACTTCCGATCTGAATGACTTATATCGTCGTGTGATCATCCGTAACAATCGTCTGAAACGATTATTGGAGATCAAGGCGCCGGATGTGATCCTTCGGAATGAGAAACGTATGTTGCAGGAAGCAGTTGATTCATTGTTTGACAATTCACGTAAAGTGAATGCTGTGAAAACTGAATCGAACCGTGCCCTGAAATCACTTTCTGATTCATTGAAAGGTAAACAAGGTCGTTTCCGTCAGAACTTATTAGGTAAACGTGTCGATTATTCAGCTCGTTCTGTAATCGTCGTTGGACCTGAATTAAAATTACATGAATGCGGATTGCCAAAAGACATGGCAGCTGAACTTTTCAAGCCATTCATCATCCGTAAGATGATCGAGCGTGGTGTTGTGAAGACAGTGAAGTCTGCGAAGAAAATAGTTGACCGTAAAGATCCTCTAGTGTGGGATATCCTGGAAAACGTTTTGAAAGGACATCCTGTTCTTCTGAACCGTGCCCCGACACTCCACAGATTAGGTA
>JBMQEM010000082.1:0-1682 GCA_049363815.1 Bacteroidota bacterium | reverse complement strand
ACTGCAGGATTTTTTGCATCCAGCATGTGATATACGATAGGAAAACGCAAATTGGTCTCTGAATACTTCAACTGAATTTCAATGATCTCTTTCAAAGGTTCCTGACAGTACAGATGCATTGGGATCGTTCTGCCTTGCAGATGCATGGTAGAAAGTAATCCCAGTAAGCCGAGGTAATGATCGCCGTGTAAATGCGAAATAAAAATGTGATTGATGCGGTGAAATTTGATCTTGTAGCGATTCAACTGGATCAATGTACCTTCTCCGCAATCCACCAAAAAAAACCGCTCATGGATATTTAAAACCTGAGCGGTGGGATGTCTTTGATATATAGGAGTGGCAGAACTGCTGCCTAAGATACTGACTTCAAAAACCATTAGTTTTCAGAAACGATCATTCGGCGTGTTACAGAATTTCCTCCGTACGAAATATTGTACAGATAAATTCCGGGTTGAAGACTCTGAAGATTTACAGGGATCGAATTACTTCCTTTCTGAAGATTCACATCACGAGAGATCACTTGTTTGCCTAATAAATTGGAAACAGTAAAATGTACAACAGCATTTCTCGGAACGTTTACCGGAATTAATGTTGTAGTTGATGATGGATTCGGAGTATTTTGTCCGACTGTAAAATTCAGATTTGTGATTGGTGTGATACCAACGTTGTGTTCAATATAGATCGTATACGAATCATTTGCATCCTGTATGGACTGAGGAATTCCAAATGCTTGTCCATAGATAGTAAGATTGATCGTTAACGGATAAGCACCGGTAATACCACTTGTGGGAGCAGTACCGGTAAGCTGGATACAAGCATCCGACCCACCAGGGAAAGAACAATTTACAGGACTACATGTATAAGAAAATCCAGGAGGTAAACCGACCACTGATGTGATGTTGATCGAATCAATTGTTGCTGGAAATCCAAGGTAGGTAGTATCTGTCAAAACCTTTACCTGAATATCAGTAAGGTAAGAAAGTCCGACATATGCATGAGGAAGACCTGTAGCACTATCAGGATAAATTCCGGGATCATTATGTGTAATCGCAGTATCGGGAATACACTGAGCAGATCCTGAATTGCTGAAAGCAATACAAAGAGCAAAAAGGGTAAGAAGTTTTTTCATCGTTATTCTTTGTGTAATTGCTTTTCGACTTCGTCCATAAAAATAAGGTCGATCGCTTCGTTAACTGTAGGCACTTGAACCAGCATTCCATCAAGTTGAGAAATGGAGATCAGTTTACGAACGTGATCCTGAACACCGGCAAGTACGAAGGCACCATTATTATCACGACAAGCACGATAAGCAACCAAGATAGCGCTTAGTCCTGATGAATCGCAATATTGAACCTCATTCAGATCAAAGATCATATTTTTGAAACCATCGTGATTCAGCATTACAATTTCAGCTTTCAGATCCGGCGCTACTAATGAAGTTAGTTTTGATTCCTTGATAGAAACCAAAGCATACTTCTCTTGTTTATCAATTGTTAAATTCATAATCATTTGAGTTTCTTCAAATTTACGACTAAAAAACCGTAAAGAAAACAAGTGGGTAATAATTTTCAACAATCAAAAGTGGCTTAATTGTTAATATAAAGACGGTCGAGGCTTGGAGGGAAATGGTCAAAGGTCAAAGGTCAAAGGTCAAAGGTCAAAGGTCAAAGGTCAAAGGTCAA
>JBMQEM010000081.1:0-25554 GCA_049363815.1 Bacteroidota bacterium | reverse complement strand
AGAAATGAAAAAGGAAATGTTGTCAGCGAAATAAAATTCTACGGAACGGAAGAAGGTTCAAGGACGAATTACGAATACGATGAGAAGGAAAACATTGTAGCGATCGTTACACTTGATGAAGAAGGTGAATTCGCATCACGTGAAGAGATCAAGTATGATGACAAAGGTGCAGTGATCGAACGTGCAATTATGGATGACAAAAAATCAATCGTTTCAAAAACGGTTTTCAATTATTTATCAGGCACACAAATAGAAGAAATTGAAAGTGGTGCTAACGGCCAGATGATCTCAAGAACATTGAATACGTTCGATGAAAAAGGAAATGAGTTAACTTCTGTTCAAACCAATCCTGAAGGTAAGCTGATCTCAGGCGTAAAAAATATTTACGACGACAAAGGCAATGTCATTGAAAAGATCTATAAAGATTTTTACAGCAAGAATGTAAAAAATGAATACGACGACCAAAACCGTTTGCTCAAACAAGAGATCTACGATGTAAACGGAATGCTGATCAAACGAAATGCATTCGTCTACGACGACGAAGGAAATATTTTAGAAGAACAGAATTACGAAATGGATTCGACTAGAGGGGGAAGGGATAGGCATTTTGGGACGAGGTATGTTTACGTTGTTTAGACAGTCTGGTATTGAGTTTGTTTTTTAACACGGAGAACATAGAGAAAAAAAGGGAGAAAATAGAGAATTGATTATTTCTCCTTTTTCTCCCTTTTTTTCTCTGTGTTCTCCGTGTTTTATTTTAAGCGTCAAATTTTAAGGGCATTAACCCAAAAAACCTTCCGCCATCAATATCGCCTTCTTCAACCCCGCCGGATTTTTCCCACCTGCAGTCGCATAAAAAGGTTGTCCACCACCACCACCTTGAATCTCTTTCGATAATTCGCGGATGATGTTGGTTGCATTCAGGTTTTTGTCTTTTACTAAATTGTCAGAAACGATCAGACTCAATAATGCTTTGCCATCGATCTCGGCTCCGGCAAGGAAGAATAAATTTTCTACCTGATTCTTTAATTCAAACGATAAATTTTTCAGAGCATCTGCTGTTGGTAATTCAATTTGTTCAGCAAGGAAATTTATTCCATTCACTGACTTGATCTTTCCTAGCAATTCTTTTTTGATGACCTGAGTTTTTTCATTTGTAAAAACATTGAGCTGCTCCTGAAGTGCTGCGTTCTCATCCATCAATCCCTGGATTCGTTGAACAAGATCTTTCGGATGTTTCAATAGTTCTTTGATGGAATTCAACTGCAATTGTTGTTCTTCGAAATATGCTTCTGCTTTATCGGCCGTAATCGCTTCGATACGACGTACACCGGCAGCTACTGCACTTTCGGAAACTATTTTTATTTGTCCGATCTGTCCGGTTGCCTTTACATGCGTTCCGCCGCAAAGTTCGATAGAGTATGACGGATCAAAAGTGATCACACGCACAAACTCACCGTACTTCTCGCCGAACAATGCCATTGCACCCATTTCCATCGCTTGCTGCACCGGTACGTTTCTCTTTTCATCAAGCAAAATATTTTCACGGATCTTTTCATTCACGATCTTTTCGATCTTCTGAATTTCTTCGTCCGAAACTTTTGCAAAATGAGAAAAGTCAAAACGTGTCTGAGCTTCATTCACTAACGATCCTTTCTGATTCACATGTGAACCCAGAACTTGCTTCAATGCAGAATGGAGGAGGTGAGTAGCAGAGTGATTGTTACTGATCTGCTTTCTGCGCTTTCCATTTATCTGAGTGAAAAATGTTGCACTCACATCTTTCGGAAGTTTATCGACGTAGTGAATGATCAGATTGTTTTCTTTCTGTGTATCGGTAATCGATGTCTTCTCGCCATTTGCTTCAATGAAACCTGTATCACCCACTTGTCCACCGCTTTCTGCATAGAAAGGTGTACGATTAAGTACAAGTTGATATTGTTCTTTGTTCTTTGCTTTTACTTTTCTGTAACGAAGAATTTCTGCATCGCCTTCAAATTCATCGTAGCCTGTAAATTCAACTTCTTCACCTTCACGCACGATTACCCAATCGTCAGTATCAACTACTGCTGCCGCACGCGATCTCTCTTTTTGTTCGTCCAGACTTTTATTGAAACCAGCCATGTCGACTTCCATGCCTCTTTCACGAGCCATCAATTCCGTCAGGTCAATTGGAAAACCGAATGTGTCAAAAAGTTCGAAAGCAAATTTGCCATCGACATTCTTGCCTTTGTATTCTTCGAATTTTTTTATTCCAGTATCAAGTGTGCGGAGAAATGCATTTTCTTCTTCCGTGATCACACGGATCACAAAATCCTGTTGCGCTTTTAGTTCAGGGAATACATCTTTGAATTGTTCTGCGAGAATCGGAACCAATTTATTCATGAATGGTTCTTTCAGATTCAGAAAAGTAAATCCATAACGAACTGCACGACGAAGAATTCTGCGGATCACATAGCCTGCCTTATTGTTACTTGGTAATTGTCCGTCCGCAATCGCTAATGCAATCGCACGAATATGATCAGACATTACTCGCATAGCAATATCTGTTTTTTCTGCAGCGCCATATTTTACTCCTGAATTCAATGCAATGAATTGGATCATCGGTTGGAAAACATCGGTATCATAGTTTGATGTTTTTCCTTGCATTGCCATACATAAACGTTCGAAACCCATTCCGGTATCGACATGTTGTGCAGGTAGTTTGTCAAGACTTCCATCTGCTTTGCGATTGAATTCCATGAAGACGTTATTCCATACTTCAATCACTTGCGGATGCGATTCATTCACTAATGTTTTTCCGTCAACTTTTTTTCTTTCTTCATCGGAACGAAGATCAACGTGAATTTCAGTACACGGACCACATGGACCCGTTGCACCCATTTCCCAGAAATTATCTTTTTTATTTCCTCTCAGAATTCTGTCTTCAGGCATTACTTTTTTCCAGTGATCAAAACTCTCCTGATCGAATGCCAGATTTTCTTTTTCGTCGCCTTCAAATACGGTAACGTACAATCTATCTTTAGGAAGTTTGTAAATTTCAGTCAGCAATTCCCAACTCCATGCAATTGCATCTTTTTTGAAATAATCACCGAACGACCAGTTCCCTAGCATTTCAAACATGGTATGATGATAGGTGTCAATTCCAACTTCCTCAAGGTCATTGTGTTTCCCTGAAACGCGCAAGCATTTTTGAGTATTAGCGATCCGTGCATATTTTGCAGGCGAATTTCCAAGAAAAATATCCTTGAATTGATTCATACCTGCATTAGTAAACATCAAGGTAGGATCATTTTTCACTACCATTGGTGCAGAAGGAACGATATGGTGGCCTTTACTCTTGAAAAAATCAAGAAAAGCAGTCCGGATTTGAGCCGAAGTCATCATTGTATTTTAAGTTGGTTGTAGTATCTTGAGAGCGTATATTTGCCGTCCCAAAGTCGTGCGAATATAAACAGGATAAACGAATTTTTATAGAATGCCGAACGTAAAATATCACTTCAATACTGCTACGCTTAAATACGAACGTGTCATCGTAAGCTGGAAGAAGCGATTATTCCGCCTGCTGGGATGGCTGGCAACTGCGGTTGTATTTGGCGCTATTATCATGCTTATTGCATACAACTTTTTTGATTCCCCAAAGGAAAAGAGACTGAAACGACAGCTTGAAGAAACCACCTATCAGCTTGAATTGCTGAAACAGAGAAGCGAACAGGTAGCTGAAGTTCTGAAAGATATTCAGGAAAGAGACAATACTATTTACAGAGTGATCTTTGAAGCTGAACCCATTCCTGGAAGTGTACGTGAAGCCGGTTACGGCGGAATCGATCGCTACAATAAACTCCGTGATTATTATAATGCCGATCTGATCGTTGATGTCACCAAGAGAATTGATCAGCTGTCAAAACAATTGTATGTTCAATCAAAATCATATGACGAGGTCTGGCAACTGGTGAAAAATAAAGCAACGATGTTAGCTGCTATACCCGCTATTCAGCCCGTATCGAATAAGGATATGACCAGGGTTGCTTCCGGTTATGGCTGGAGAATTCATCCTATTTACAAAACAGAAAAATTACATACAGGAATGGATTTTACTGCCACCGTAGGTACAGAGATCTATGCAACAGGAAATGGTTCCGTTGTTAAAGTTGAAAAAGACGGTCGTGGCTATGGAAATAATGTGATCATCAATCACGGTTATGGTTATGAAACATTGTATGGACACATGAGCAAATTCAATGTTCGGCCCGGACAAAAAGTCAAGCGCGGTGATCTGATAGGTTACGTTGGTAACTCCGGATCTTCTACCGGTCCGCATTTACACTATGAAGTCCGCAAAAATGGCAATCCGGTCAACCCCGTGAATTTCTATTATAACGATCTTACTCCTGAAGAATACACGAAAATGCTTGAAATTTCATCGAGACCAGGGCAAGCGTTCGATTAATCAAACACTGTTTTTATTTGTTTTTTGACGTTTCCTGAAAAAAGGGAAATATATCCACGCTTTTTTTTACTGAATCCTTCGCTTTACCGCGTCCAGAGCGGCTTTTGCCAAAATGACTATTGTATTATTTCAAGAAAATCTGTATTTTCGCGCCACTTAACTTAATCTAAGACAACATGTTAAAAAAATTACAATTCGCGGTTCTTGTACTCTTGATTTTTACATCTGCCAATGCTCAAAATTTTAAATGGGCCGTTTCAGGCGGTGGTGCTACATATGATGAAGGCGTCGGAATAACTACTGACGTAAATGGAAACGTTCTGATCACCGGTATGCTTGAAAGCGTAGCTAATTTCAGTGGAACAGTTTTGACTGCTGCCGGACAACATGATATTGTTGTCGCAAAATATACTGCAGATGGAACATTGTTATGGGTGAGAAAGGCCGGTGGATTAGAAGGTGATAAGGCTTATGGAATTGTTACCGACGCGGCTTCGAACGTGTATATCAGCGGAGAGTATGAGGCAACTTCTAGTTTCGGAAATGGAATTTCAATAACATCTTCAGGTGGTAATGATGCATTTATTGCTAAGTATGATTCAAGCGGAAATATTCAGTGGGTTTCACCAATAAAAGGAGCCGGTGAGGAAAGAGGATATGGATTAAGTCTTGATCAAACAGGAAATATTTACTGTACCGGATTCTCCTCAAGTGGTACCACCAATTTTGGAAATAACAAAACAACTACAGGTAATGCAGGTGGTGAAGATATTTATCTGGCGAAATTTAATTCAAGTGGACTATGCCAATGGGCAAAACGTTTTGGAGGAAGCAATGCAGACAGAGGGTATCAGGTTTTAGCAGACAATAATGGAAATCTTTTTATCAATGGTGTCTTTTCAAACACGGTAAATTTTGGAACAGGTAATCAGACAAGCGCAGGGAAAACTGATATTTATTTTGCAAAAGCAAGTCAGAGTAATGGAACTGTTTCATGGGTAAAAAAATATGGAAGTGCAGAAGATGAAGTTGTCTATTCATTATTTAAAGATGCAACAGGAAATTTTTATCAGTCAGGAAGCTTTAAACTAACAACAAACTTCGGCGGAATTTCTCTGACTAGTTCATGGAACAGTGATGGCTTTGTATTAAAAACAGATAACAACGGAAACTCAATCTGGGCAATAAAAATGGGAAGCGGTTATGCTGATATTGCCCGTGGTGTAAGTGCTGATAACAACGGAAATGTTTTTGTTTGCGGTGAATTTGGTGGCTGGGTAAATTTCGGTGGAACCAACATTCAAAGTGCCGGCGATATGGATGCGTTTGTAGCATGTTATGATGCAACTACTGCAGCGATTAAGTGGGTAAAAGGGGCCGGTTCTGTTGTTTATGATAAAGCCAGAGGAATTACAACATCAGCTGCAGGTATCACTTATGTCACCGGTGATTTTAAGAATACTGTTTCTTTTGGTCCGTCAACTTTAACTTCAAATGGTCTTGCGGATATTTTTATTGCAAGAATGGGTGCAGCATTTGCCGCAGAACCAACTAACTCTTCAACCTCACTTACAATCGGAACAACTACATGTTCTGGTGCGCAATTGAATTGGGTCATCGGAAACGGTGCAAAACGTATAGTAATCGCGAAAGCAGGTTCAGCAGTTAGCGCTTTACCTATCGATGGAATAGTTTATTCTTCAAATGCAACATTCGGTAGCGGTGCTGATCTTGGTGGAGGAAATTTTGTTGTCTATGATGGTACTTCCAATACAACAAACATTACCGGACTTTCTCCGGGCGTAACATATCATTTCACAGTTGTCGAATATAATGGTGCAGCAGAAACTGTGAATTATAAAACAACTGCATTGCCAATTGCAAATACAACTATTGCAGGTGCAAATGTTACTTTCAACGTGCAAAATCCATCGATTTGTCCGGGAGGTAATGTTTCAATCACAGCCAGTGGCGCAACAACCTATTCGTGGTCACCATCAACTGGATTGAATGCAACTACCGGAAGTACAGTAATTGCGAATCCGACTACAACAACAACTTATACCGTTGTTGGAACTACGGGAGCTTGTACAGATACAGAAACGATAACAGTTACTGTTGGGTCAGGAGCTGCTGCCGTAACTTTCAACGTTCAGAATCCTACAATCTGTCAGGGTGGAAATATTTCAATCACTGCAAGCGGAGCAACAAACTATACCTGGTCACCGGCAACCGGTTTGAGCGCAACAACAGGAAGTACTGTTGTTGCAAATCCTACTACAACTACTACATACACTGTAGTTGGAACTACAGGTTCTTGCAGTGATACAAAGACAATCACTGTTACTGTTGCATCGCCTTTAGTAACTTTATCAGTGCAAAACCCTTCAATCTGTCCGGGTGGTAGCATTGATATCACTGCAAGTGGAGCAACAACTTATGCATGGTCTCCATCGACCGGATTAAGTGCAACTACAGGAAGTACAGTGACAGCGAATCCTACTGTAACCACAACATATACGGTAGTTGGTACAACAGGCTCGTGCAGTGATACGAAAACTATCACCGTTACTGTTGGAGCAGGGTCTGCTAATGTAACTTTCTCGGTTCAGAATCCAACGATTTGTCAGGGTGGAAATATATCCATCACTGCAAGTGGTGCAACAACTTATTCATGGTCGCCTTCTACAGGATTAAATACAACAACAGGAAGCACTGTCATTGCAAGTCCTGCGTCAACGACTACTTACACAGTGGTCGGTACAAGCGGATCATGTAGTGATACAGAAACAATAACAGTCACTGTAGGAAGTTCGCAAAGTGTTTCTTTCACAGGACTGGCACCGGCATATGCGCCGAATGGTTCAGGTGCATTCTTAACAGGAACACCTGCAGGTGGAGTTTTCTCCGGACCAGGAATGACAGGAAATTACTTCAGTCCTTCAGTGGCAGGAACAGGTGGACCATATACAATTACCTATTCAGTAACCGCTGGTTCGTGTGTAAGTACGGCCACGCAGCAGACAAGTGTAACTTCACAGCCTAATAATTGTGCTGTTCCTCCTACAAGTGGTTCTGCCAGTAACATTACCAGCACAAGTGCATTGATCACCTGGAGTACAACAGCGATTGCAGATTCAATTCAATTGAAGTATCGCGTTTCCGGCTCACCGGAGGGTTCGTCAATCGTAGTGATCATTCCAACTCCTGCCGGTTCACCAAACTCTTATCAGTTAACCGGATTGACTCCGGGAACCATATACTCCGTATATCTGAGATCGATCTGTAACAATGTGAAGTCGGCAAATCAGCTGCGGATTCCATTTACGACACCTAGTGTAGCAAGACAAAGAAACGATGAAACAATTTCGTCTCTTGAAAATATTGACTTCACAGTATATCCAAATCCTGGTAAGGGCATTTTCAATCTGAGTTTCTATCCAACACATGACCAGAATTTCAAGATCAGAATCTTTGATATGAATGGCAGAGTTGTTTGGATGAATGACTATAATGCCGGAGAGGGAGAAAATAATATTCTTGTAGATCTCCAGCAATATTCAAAAGGAATTTATATTGTTGAAATGATCAGTGGCAGCAATGTCTATCAGGAAAGAATGATCGTTCAGGAATAATTTGTTAAGGCATCTGGAAACCTGCATCTTACGGTGCAGGTTTTTTTTTGCCTGCATGAAAAAGTTGTTGGATATTTAAAACATACGCTCTATATTCGCTAAACTTAAAAGGACCACAAATGCCGTATAAAGAGAAAGAAATCGAGAAATTATACTACACCATTGGTGAAGTTGCACAGATGTTTAACGTTAATACTTCTCATATCCGTTTCTGGTCAAAGGAATTTGATGTGATCCGTCCGGCAACCAATAAAAAAGGGAACAGGATGTACACTCAACCTGATATAGAAAATTTCAAGAAAATATATCATCTGGTAAAAGAAAAAGGTTTTACACTCAAGGGTGCAAAGACCGAACTGAAAGACAAACGTACTTTCAAAACTGAATATAATTCAAATGGTGGTGAAATCCAGTTACAGGATAATCCACTTGACATCCCTATTTTTTCTGCATCACCTGCTGATCAGGATGCTTTCGTGAATAAAATTGCATTGAAGAATGCTTTGTCAAAAATAAAGTCTTCTCTTTTAGATATGCAACGCGATCTCTCATTGCTTGAAGCAAAGTAAACTACCTCTATTCGTATAAATTTAATTTCTTTTTAGTATGAAGACAATGTTTGCGCATTTACCTTCGTACTGAAATATTATTCATTATCAGGAGATGAAAAAATCAATTGTTCTTCTTATTCTCGCTACGTTTTTCATAAAGGCATCTGCCAGGGAAGGGATGTGGTTCCCGCAATTACTGCAACAATACAACGAATCTGAAATGCAGCAACTGGGCATGAAGATCACCGCTGCAGATATTTACAGTGTCAATAGCGGTAGTCTGAAAGACGCAGTACTTCAATTCGGTGGTGGATGTACGGGAGAATTAATTTCTGCAAAAGGTTTATTGATGACCAATCATCATTGCGGTTTCTCTACTATTCAGGGTCTAAGTACAATTGAATTAAACCACCTTAAAAACGGTTTCTGGGCAATGGCAGATTCAGCAGAACTTCCCTGCCCGGGATTAACTGTTACTTTTATTAAAGAAATAATTGATGTAACAAAAATCGTTCTGGAAAAAGTGAATGAAGGACAATCGGAAGAGGTCAGAAATAATTTTATCAAAGTTAAAATTGATAGCCTGGAAAAAGCAAATACTCTTGGATTGGAAAAAAAAGGTGTGGTGAAAACTTTTTATAATGGAAGTGAATATTTTTTATTCCGGACAGAGGTTTTCCGTGATATCAGATTGGTCGGAACCCCACCTGTGTCTGTAGGTAAATTCGGTGGCGAAACAGATAACTGGCTGTGGCCGCGGCATACAGGCGATTTTGCATTGTTCAGGATCTACGCTGACTCGACAAACAAACCAGCAGAATATTCGAAGTCGAACGTTCCGTATAAAGCATCAAAATTTTTTGAAATCAATATTGAAGGTGTGAAAGAAGGGGATTTCACATTCGTCTATGGATTTCCCGGAAAGACAAATGAATATCTAACTTCTAATTCTCTTGATCTTATCTATTCCCAATCCAATCCAAACAGGGTCAAAGTCAGAGCAGAACGCCTTAATATTCTAAGGGCGGATATGTATGCAAATGATACTATCAATTTAAAATACTCTTCGAAGTTTAAAACGATTGCAAATTATTATAAGAAATGGATGGGCGAAAACGCCGGTTTGAAAACGTTCAATGTTGTGGAGAAAAGGAAGGAATATGAGGAGCAGATCATTTCTCAGTCAGGAGGAAAAGCAAAACCGGTCATTGATAGTATTGCAATGTACAATAGTCTACTGCGACCGCTGAGTTTTAATTCCGATTACTATACCGACGGTTTGCTCGGGATTGAATTCGCACATCTGGCGAATAAATTTCAGAAACTGATCACTCTGTCTGAAAATGACACCACAAGTTTAGAAGAACTGAATAAAGAACTCACACGGCTTAAGGCTGATTATAGGGGATTCCACAAAAACTATTCTGAATCGACTGATAAAAAGGTTTGTTACGCAATGCTCAAACTTGCGAATAGCCAGCTGTCAAAGGATTATAAACCTTCATTTTTTAATTCGTTTAAAACAGATGATGTGATCATAAAATATACTGAAAATTTATATGGGAATACTCTGATGAGCGATACAACAGCAATGATCAATTATCTGAATAAGTTCCGGAAAAATAAGATAAGCAAGTTACTGAAAGATGAAGGGTATAAATTCGGAAAGGAAATAAATTCCATTTCAAAGAATTTAACTGTTCAGATGGCCGGGATCAATGTTGAACTGAATCGCATGCAGAGAAAGTATGTTGAGATTCTTCGTGCTACGGATAAGACCAGAAAATTTTTCCCGGATGGAAATGGTACCCTTAGAGTAGCATACGGAAATGTCAACGGAATGAAGGCGGCAGACGCAAAGTATTACGGTCATGTCACTACAACGGATGGAATTCTTGAAAAGATCGATCGCAGCAATCCGGATTTTGATTTTCCTGTTGAACTTGAAAAACTGATCCGTGAAAAGGATTTTGGGACATATGCAAAGAATGGAACTGTTCCGGTTGCTTTCATTTCTTCAAATCATACCACCAACGGAAATTCAGGAAGCCCGGTTCTAAATGCAAAAGGTCAGTTGATCGGAATTAATTTTGACAGACTTTGGGAAGGGAATATGAGCGATTATTATTTTGATGAAAATACCTGCAGGAATATTGCAATGGATATGCACTACTTTCTGTTTATCGTAGAAAAATTTGGGAAAGCGACGAGGTTGATTGATGAGATGCGGATTGTTCGTTAGGCACACCTGATAATATTTTAACACTAAGAGCATTTAGATATTAACACTAAGTGCGCTAAGTTTACTATAAGACCACTAAGTATTCGATGTTCTTTTTGTGAACTCTTAGTGTTTTTTTTAGCGCAGTAATTAGTATCTCACAAATACTTATTCCCAATTAAATACCCTTTCACATAATCCTCAACTCCTTCTTCCAGCGTATGAAATGGAGTAGTGTAGCCTATACTCTTCAACTTATTCATATTCGCTTCTGTGAAATATTGATACTTATCTCTGATATCAATTGGCGTATCCATAAATTCTATATGCTCCGGTTTGTCCATTGCCCTGAAAGTATTTCGTGTCAGGTCCAGAAATGTTCGTGCTCTGCCGGATCCTAAATTATAAATACCGGAATTTTTTCTGTGATCTAGTAAGAACATGCAAACAGATGTAACATCTTTTACATAGACAAAATCACGGAGCTGTTCGCCATCCTTATATTCAGGATTATGCGAACGGAATAACTTCATTCCACCGGTCTTGTTTATCTGATTGAATGCATGAAAAATTACAGAAGCCATCCGACCCTTATGATATTCATTCGGACCATACACATTAAAGAATTTCAGTCCGGCCCAGAAATATGGTTTTCTGCCCTGCGAAATTGCCCACTTGTCGAAATCGTTTTTTGAATCCCCGTATGGGTTTAAAGGAACAAGTTTGCCGATGATCGATTCATCATCGTCGTATCCGAATTCGCCATTTCCATACGTTGCTGCAGAAGATGCATAAACCAATGGAAGGCCAAACTCAACACAGGTATTCCAGATTTCTTTTGTATAATTCAGATTCAACTCATCAAAAATTTTCCGGTTGAATTCTGTGGTATCCGTTCTTGCACCTATGTGGAAAATGAATTGAACAAAGCGGTGGTTGTCTCTCAGCCATTGCTGAAAGTCGTTCCGGTCAACTTTTTGTGAGAAAGTTTTTCCTTCAAGGTTTTTATTCTTGTCATCGTGTGAGAATTCATCGACAATAACAATATCGTTATATCCTTCAGCATTCAATCTGCCTACAAGACAACTTCCAATAAATCCGGCAGCACCTGTTACAATGATCATAGTACAAATAAAATAAAATTCCTGACGTTGCTCAAACGATATTCAGTTTAAACAAATATATTTTTATTACTTACCCCCAGAATGTTCAGCATTTCATGTACTGCCGCTTTCCCAGTTGATCCGAGATCAGTAGAGTAGGCGTTAACATACAACTCAATGTGTTTTTTACGGACTTCTGGTGACATTTCCTGAGCATGCGACTTTACATATTCGAACGACGATTCCGGATTTGCAAATGCATATTCAACACTTTTACGCAAAACCCTTTCAACCTTCTTTTTTATTTCTTCATCAAGGTCTCTCCTGATTACAATTCCGCCCAAAGGTATTGGGAGTTTTGTTCTTTGTTCCCATAACTCGCCAAGATCAGCGATCTTCAGTAAGCCTTTTGATTCATAGGTAAATCTGTTCTCATGTATGATCACTCCGGCATCTACCTTTCCTTCAAGTACAGCAGATTCGATATCCGAAAATACGATTTCATTTACATTGGTCAGGCTTGGAAAGAATGTTCGGAACAAAAAATATGCTGTAGTATTCCTCCCGGGAATTGCGACTGACTTTATTTCTTTTTTGGGATCACTGAATTTTTTCTTTGAAATTAACAGCGGTCCGACTCCCTGACCTAATGCACTTCCTGATGACAGCAACTGATATTTTTCGCTGACATTTGAATATGCGAAAAAACTAAGTTTGGAAATTTCCGAATTTCCAGAAATTGCTTTTTTATTAAGTGACTCAACATCTTCAAGTGCGACTTCAAATTCCAGACCTTCGGTATCGATCTTACCATGGATCATCGCATCGAACATGAAAGTATCGTTCGGACAAGGAGAAAAGGCGAGTTGCAATTTTTTCATTCTGTAATTTCCTGAAGGATCTGAATGATTGTTTTGTGTAAATTGGAAAGGGCCAGCGGAATATTCCATTCATCCCGATTTCTTCTTTCAACATAATTGGAAATACTCCTCAACTGAAGTGCCATTGTTCTTTCTCTTTTACAGACAAATAGAAAAGCAGCACCTTCCATTGTTTCTACTGAAGGATTTAACCGGTTTACAATTTTTTCTATGCTTGATTCATTTCCATGAACAGTATTTACCGTGATTCCCGATACAACAGGTAAGCTGTTCAATGTGTCAGAATGGTAATCGATCTCCATACTTACAGATGAAAGGCCTTCCAGTCCCATTTCTTCCAGTGTTAGAAAATTGTCACCGTCTTCTGCACCAACTTCCGATAAATGATCGACCTCAACCCTGACCACTTCACCTATTTTCAGACTTCTGTCAAAACTGCCTGCAAGACCGATGTTAATTGCAAGATCGTATTCGCTTGCTGCAAATTGTCTGGTGATCATGTAGGCCGTCGGTACCATGCCAATTCCGGTGATCAGAAAGTCGATTTCATGTCCATAAGTGTCAATTTCCTTCAAAATCGAGATTTCTTCAGCTGTCGCAGCCGCTATTAATATCTTCATACCTGCAAAGATAGTTGCCGGTTTGAACATAGCTTCATTCCAAACGTTTATCTTTGCAGCCATTATCTTTACAAAATGATCTATATTACTAGAAAAGAGACCTTTAGTGCAGCTCATAAATTATCACGTGCTGACTGGTCTGAGGAGAAAAACAATGAAGTATTCGGAAAGTGTTCGAATCCTAACTGGCATGGCCATAACTATATTTTATGGGTAACTGTAAAAGGCGAGGTAAATCCTGAAACCGGATTTGTCACTAACGTGAGTGATGTAAGTGAAGTGATCAGACAATATATTCTCGATAAAGTCGATCATAAGAATATCAATGCTGATGTCGATTTTATGAAAGATAAGTACAGTTCAACAGAAAACCTGGCTATTGAATTCTGGAAACAGATTGAAAAACCAATCAAGACACTCGGCTGCACCTTACATTCGATCAAATTGCAGGAGACGGACAAAAACTTTGTTGAATACTTTGGTGTTTAATAAACTATTATGGCAGAAAACTATTTAGAAAACGACGAGTCGATTGGATATACGAAGATCGATCATTTTAATCCAAAACTGGTTGAATCAATTTCCGGGCATTACCGGAAAATTATCGATCTGGTAGGTGAGGATCCAGAGCGGGAAGGACTGCTTAAAACTCCTGAACGTGCAGCCAAAGCAATTCAGTTTTTAACTAATGGTTATGACCAGAATCCGGAGGAGATCCTGCGTTCTGCGTTGTTCACTGATGAATACCGTCAGATGGTTCTTATAAAAGACATCGAACTTTATTCAATGTGTGAACACCATCTCTTGCCGTTTTTCGGAAAGGCTCACATTGCATATATTCCGGATGGGAAGATCGTGGGACTGAGTAAAATTCCAAGGGTCGTCGATGCTTTTGCAAGACGATTACAAGTGCAGGAACGGTTGACAACAGAGATCCGTGACTGCATTCAAGATACACTCAAGCCACTTGGTGTAGCTGTGGTTATAGAAGCAAAACACCTTTGTATGCTGATGCGGGGAATTCAGAAGCAGAATTCTGTAGCCACAACGTCTGCTTTTACAGGAGAATTTGAGCATGAAAAGACCAGAGCGGAGTTTTTCCGGTTAATTTCTGCCAAACTTTCATAATTCTGCCATTCGGAACGAATTTTGCCAAATGGTGTAAGAATTACAAATTGTATATTTGTATCAAATATCTGAACCGATAAATTCAAATAAAAAAATGGAAAACAACAATTGGAGTTTTAACTCTCTCCAGCACCAATCGACAGTTGATACCTCATCTGTTTCGAAGACCTTCATTGCAGGTGTCTTTTCATGGATGGGTATTGCACTTGCTATTTCTGCTGTAACTGCTTATGTGTTTGGGACAGATATGTCCTACCTGAGCTATCTCATCAATGAAGCAACAGGAAAACTATCCGCTTTAGGATATGTTGTAATGTTTGCTCCGCTTGGTTTCGTATTACTGATGAGCTTTGGATTCCAAAGATTGTCTTCAACTGCATTAACAGGACTTTTTCTTGTTTACGCTGTGATCATGGGTATGAGTCTGAGTTTTATATTCCTCGCTTATACTACTGCAAGTGTGTATGTGATCTTTTCTGTATCAGCTGCAATGTTCGGTTTAATGGCATTGGTTGGCTATACAACAAAAACAGATCTGACAAAACTTGGTTCTTTACTAATGATGGCTTTGATCGGAATTATCATTGCTGCAGTGGTAAATATGTTCCTGAGAAGTGATACCATGTCATATGTGATCAGTTTCATTTCAGTAATTGTATTCACAGGCTTAACAGCTTATGATGTACAAAAACTGAAAGAGATAGGCGCAACTGCAGAATCAGGTTCTGAAGCAACAGCAAAGATGTCAATCATGGGCGCATTAACTCTGTACCTTGATTTTATCAACCTGTTCCTTGCATTGCTGAGACTGTTTGGTTCCAGAAAATAATCTTATTCTATTTTGAAAAGAAAATGGCCGCGATGAGTGGCCATTTTTTTTTGTGCTTAAATAAATGATGTTATCTGTAAACTTGTAGCACTCTAAAAAAATCTTACTTCTACCGCATAACCACCACCTTGTTTACTTCCAAAAAAATCACCATCTTAGCTACCGATTCAATATCAAAAACAAGCTATGAAAACAGCATATTTATTTCCAGGTCAAGGTTCACAGTTTCCGGGGATGGGTAAGGATCTTTATGATTCAAATTCTGATGCAAAAAGAATGTTTGAATCAGCAAATGAGATCCTGGGTTATTCCATTTCTGAATTAATGTTTTCCGGAACAGAAGAAGATCTGAAGCAAACGAAAGTAACTCAACCTGCGATTTTCCTGCATTCAGTGATTCTTGCTCATTCATTGGGTAGTTCATTTCAGCCGGATATGGTAGCCGGACACTCACTTGGAGAATTCTCTGCATTGGTTTCCGCTAAAGCATTGTCGTTTGAAGACGGATTGCGATTAGTAAAAGCACGTGCTTTTGCAATGCAAAAAGCGTGTGAAATAAATCCATCAACTATGGCCGCTATTTTAAATCTCGATGATAAGATCGTTGAAGACATTTGTGCTGAAGTTTCTGCCGGTGGAGAAATAGTTGTCGCTGCAAACTATAACTGTCCGGGTCAGTTAGTGATCAGTGGTTCAATCAATGGAATTAACATTGCTTGTGAAAAAATGAAAGCTGCCGGGGCAAAACGAGCCTTAGTACTTCCTGTGGGTGGCGCTTTCCATTCTCCTTTTATGGAACCGGCACGGGCAGAATTAGCAGCTGCAATTGCTTCTGTTGAAATTAAAAGTCCTGTTTGTCCGGTGTACCAGAATGTTCATGCTATGCCTGAAACTGATGCTGCGAAAATTAAAGAGAACCTTATTGCTCAGTTGACAGCACCGGTTCGCTGGACGCAAACAATTCAGAATATGGTGACAGATGGCGCAGTTCGATTCATAGAAGTCGGCCCAGGAAAAGTGTTACAAGGTCTGGTCAAAAAGATCAGTAAAGATATGGAAGCGGTAAGTGCATAAATAAAAACGCAATGGCTATTATCAATTCAATCGTTAGCTGGATCATGAAAAAGCGCATTCATCAGATTGAGCTTTTTATGAAGTATCCAATGGAGGTCCAGCAAGATTGGTTTTTCAGATTGATAGAGTCAGCTAAAAATACTGAGTGGGGAATCAAATACGATTTTAAAAATATTCATTCTTATGAAGAATTTAAAAATCGGATTCCAATTCAGAATTATGAATCCATGAAACCTTCCATTGACAGACTGATGGCAGGAGAACAAAATATACTCTGGCCATCAGACATCAAGTGGTTTGCAAAATCGTCTGGCACAACTGCCGGAAAAAGTAAATTTATTCCTGTCAGTACAGAGGCAATGGAAGAATGCCATTTCAAAGGCGGGAAAGATCTTATTTCCATTTATTGTAATAACAATCCCAATACACAGATCTTTTCCGGTAAGGGTTTGACATTAGGTGGTAGTCATCATTTGAACATAGATAATACCGAATCGTTTTATGGCGATATCTCTGCGATCCTCATGCAGAATATGCCATTCTGGGCGCAACTGATCAGAACTCCCGAACTTTCGATTGCCTTAATGGAAAAGTGGGAAGAGAAGATCGAGAAAATGGTTGCTGCAACGGTGGCTGAAAATGTTACCAATATCAGTGGCGTGCCGACCTGGACCTTAGTACTTGCAAAAAGAATTTTAGAAGTAACCGGAAAGAAAAACCTCCTTGAGGTCTGGCCGAACCTGGAATTATTCATTCATGGAGCGGTAAGTTTTACACCATACAGAGAGCAATTCAGGCAACTTGTCCCTTCGGATAAATTTAATTACGTAGAGACCTACAATGCTTCTGAAGGTTTTTTCGGAATTCAGGATCAATTACGATCTGAGGAAATGTTGTTAATGCTTGACTATGGAGTTTACTATGAGTTCATGCCTATGGATGAGTATGGAAAAGAAAATCCTAAAACAATATCGCTCGGCGAAGTGGAGCTGAATAAAAATTATGCACTTGTCATTTCAACAAATGCCGGATTATGGCGTTATGTGATCGGTGATACTGTAAAATTCACTACAAAATATCCTTTCAGGATCAAAATTACGGGAAGAACAAAGTTATTCGTCAATGCTTTCGGTGAAGAAGTGATCATTGAAAACACTGATCAGGCCATCAGGACTGCTTGTGAAAAAACAAATTCAATTGTAAAAGATTACACAGTGGCTCCGGTCTATTTTTCAGAAAAACATAATGGCGCTCATGAATGGTTGATCGAATTTGAAAGAGCACCAATGAGTCTGGAGTATTTTACAGATGTACTTGACAATGCATTAAAGTCATTGAATTCGGATTACGAAGCAAAGCGGTACAAGGATATTGCTCTTCGGCTTCCAATTGTTAAACTGTTACCTTGTGGCTCCTTTTACGAATGGATGAAAAGTAAGGGAAAGTTAGGTGGTCAGCACAAAGTTCCTAGACTGAGTAATGACCGGGAATTTATTGAAGAAATTGAAGCAGTGCTGAAGAAGGTTAATATATAAGATGAAATGTCCGTTAGAAAAATACTGATTTTATTAACGTTTGTAATTTGCTGTGCGGCCACCGGTGATTATCAACTGGTCAACTCAATTCCATTTTCGAATCTTTCATTTTTAACGACCGATAAACTTGGAAATACTTATGTCGTTGTAGGTAATCAATTACTTCAATTCGATCTCAATGGAAAGCCACTTGCCAATTTCAGCAGGAATAATTCAGGAAGTATCAGAAGTATTGATGCATCTAACCCAATGAAGATCCTGATGTTTTATCCGGATTTTGCTCAATTGGTTATTCTCAATACGAAACTGGCAGAGCAATCTACGATCAATCTCAGGGCTTCAGGAATTAATCAGCCTGTTGTAGCCTGTGGTTCGGAAAATGGTGGCTACTGGATCTATGACAATGACGATGACCAGTTAAAAAAGCTTGACCTGAATTTACAGATCATTTATCAAAGCGGAAACCTGACACAAGTGCTGGGCTATAAAGTCCAGCCCCGGTTTCTGGCAGAAGGATCCGGTTTTGTATATATGAGTGATCCGGAAAATGGCGTGCTGGTTTTTGATCTTTTCGGAACATATTATAAATTATTGCCTTTCAAAGGACTTAGATCATTTCAGTTGATCGATCAGAATATTCTCTTTGTAAAGGAGAATAAATTGTTTAGATATGATTCCAAAACTGCTGCTGAACAGGAAGTTCTCTTGCCACCGCATGACTCTGTTGTTAATGCAAGAATTGAATCGCAGCAACTTTATTTATTAACAAGTGACTCACTGAGTTTTTATTCTTTTTAGCTTTAGCGAACTTTATTTTGAATAAACACGAACTTAACCAAAACCAAAAAATATCCCCATGGCTTCTAAAAGCATTTCATTGCGGAAAACGAATCATAAATCAACCGTGAAGTCTGAACCAACTACCAAATCAACTGCAAAGGCTGCAACTGTAAAAGCTACAGAAAAATATGCGCCAACCAAAAAACAATTAGCGCCGCTGCACATTGCAATTGCAGGAAATATTGGTGCAGGGAAAACTACATTAACGAATTTGCTTTCCAAAAACATGAAATGGGAAGCACATTATGAAGATGTTGATGACAATCCTTACCTGAACGATTTCTATGAAGACATGCAACGCTGGTCGTTCAACCTTCAGATCTATTTCCTTAATTCACGTTTCGAACAGATCGCAAAAATTCGCCAAAGTGGTAAAACCGTAATTCAGGACAGGACCATTTACGAAGATGCTCACATTTTCGCCCCGAATCTTCATTCTATGGGTCTGATGACGACAAGAGATTTCAATAACTACCAATCACTTTTTGCTGTGATGACGAAGTTTGTTTCTCCTCCTGATCTTCTGATCTATCTGCGTGCAAGTGTTCCGACTCTGGTAAATCAGATCAGTCGCCGTGGTCGTGATTATGAAAATTCTATCCGTATCGATTATCTGAAAAGATTGAATGAGCGCTATGAAGCATGGATCTCAACTTATGATTCCGGAAAATTATTGATCATTGATATCGATGATCTTAATTTCGCTGACAATCAGGAGGACATGGGAAAGATCATTAATAAGATCAATGCTGAGATTAACGGGCTTTTTTAATAAAGCCACGAATTAAAAGCTAAAAGAAAAATGCCAAAAGAAAATAGGTCTGGGAATTCCGGACCTTTTTTCTTTTGGCTTTTTTCTTTTAGCTTAAGAATACCTCGCTATATAATCACTCAACTCATCCACACTGCTATTAAAAGTAAACGAATTGTAGGTTTGAAAATACCTGCTGCGGTCTACGGTTCTTGCATATGCATATTTTGCAAAATCCAGTCTGCTTGAATCGAAGGTGAACAGATTCATGATCCTTATTACCTGATCAGTGGTCAGATATTTATCTGAAATGATCTGTTTGGAAACACTCAGACGTGAACTATCGAAGTTGATATTACTTAAGGTGTGTAATAGTTGGTTAAATTCACTATCACAAATTGGAGTGATAACGTTTTGATACACAACCTGCGTTTGGTAAGGATTGTTACAGTGGTTGTCAGGATATGTATATATTGGAGCTAGCGCGAGAATATTCACAATTCTGATTCTTCCGGTTCTTTCATATACAGCATTGACTGCTGAATTGAATGGAATGTTAACGTATCCACTAAAAACTTCACGTAAGTTGTATCCGCCTCTCGCCCTGAAGATTCGTACAAAATGATTTCCGGGATTCAGATTCTGAATTGTAAAATCTCTGTCGGGAGCACTTACATATTGATTGTCTACCTGAACAGCAAAAAGATAATTACCATTCGTGCGCAGATTTAATACAGATCCTTGCGCATGCGCTACGGATATTGTTACAAGAATCTGGATGAGTAGTGTAAAGATTACCTTTTTCATAAATTGGATTTTTAATTGTTTCGAGAGCAATTCCAATTCGTGTGCCAAAGTTTTTTAAGTTGATTTTTTATTGAATAGGGCAGCTGAAGAAAAACAACCAGGATGTCCAGCAATCATGTTTTCTGCACAAAATCAGCGGAATCAGCGGAATCAGCGGGAAAATTTTGCGCTTAATTTTTACACGCAGACCCCGCAGAATTTGCGGAGATCGTTTATAGTACCTGGCTAAATAAAAGAAGAAACAATATAAAATTCGAAATAAGAAGTGGGATAAAGGTTCTTTGACCGGAAGTACTGAATATCATTACACAGACAATTGTTTCCATTGCAAGTGCAAGAGCAAACATCAGAAAGGGAATGGCCATTAAGTTGACGGAAGAAAAAATAAATCCTCCAATACATGCAAAAGAAAAAAACACAAACGTCCCTGTAAAAAACATTGCAGTAGCTTTCAGAGTTGTTCCTGTTGTAATATACCGGAGCAAGAAAAATTTTATTAATAAAGCAAGGAATGTAAAATACCAGTATTCAATTGTAAGCTGAAGAAGGACGCTGGTGAAAAAACCGTTTGACATTTTTCAAACCTACATAATTTATTTGTTCAAACAAAGCAACACTTTCCAGGCTTCTTCCACATGCTTTTGTTCTAAAAGAGTTTTTGCTAATTCATGGATCTTTCCTTGTAACATTTTATCATCATGACCATATTTCGAAAACAACGCTTTCATAAAATCCTTTCGGCGGAATTCGTCAATGTCGGAAGGCTCCGGAAAATTTTTCACATTCCCAAGTTGCCCTAAATTGTTGCCGGTAAGGATGTTGCTGTTCCGGATCGATTCCGGTAATTGATCAATCCCCATACCTAAAGAACTGTTTGGTTTTGCCACATCAAATATTGCTGACCCTGATGCCCTGCAATAAAGATCTCCACCCATTCTTGCAACCAGATCTAACTTTTGACTATCGATCTTGTTGTCTTCTGTCAGAACACTTTCATCGATATGCATCAAAAGGATTTCGCAAATGATCAGGTTCGCTGCACCGCCCTGGTCACCCATTTCTTTTACTTCAACAACTTTACATTCCATCTGAACCGGTGATTCCTTGACCCTGAATGGGCGGATCAACTCTGATTTGACCGGAGTAAAGCCGGCTTTAACAAATTCGGAAACACCTTTTGGATATTCAGAACTGGCAAGCGACATCTGATGGACCATTGCATAATTGACAACATTAATGACCACCTCCTTTGTTTCGTAAATATTTTCAAGCGTATGTTTGATCGTATTGTCACGAACTCTCCTTGCAGGAGAAAAGACAACAGTAGGTGGATTACTTCCAAATGCATTGAAAAAACTGAATGGCGCGAGATTCATATTGCCGTCTTTATCCACTGTACTTGCAAAAGCTATCGGACGCGGTGCAATGGCAGAAAGCATGTAGCTATGGAGAATTCCGGTTTTTATTTCTTTGGGATCGATCTTAAGCATAGGGGGAATTGATTGAGCAGCGAAGATAGGACATTTAAAAATTAAAAATAAATTCATAAATAAAAGCAGGGTTCGTTCAAAGGTCGAATCCCAATTTACAAATTCTGTTTCATTTCATTCGCATCACAAAAACAGCAACAAAGATCAACATGCCTATGATAAACAAGAAGACGATCAGTGTATTTACTCCTATAAAATCAAATGCACTTTTTTTCGAATTGAATTTCTTTCTTCCTTTTATGCGGAGGTCACGAATTATATTCACCGATTTAAGCGAATCGTCCATTTTAGAAAAACCATTCATAGCTTCTTCACAAAAAGAGCATTCCTGCATATGCTTTTCTATGCGGTGCATTTCCCGGGCTGAGAGTTGCTTGCTATGATAAGCAAAGATCTCTTCTCCCGTGAGGTGGTTATATTTCGATGATTGATAATTCACTTTATTTTTTATTCAGTAAAATTAATTTCAGATTCCTTTTTCCATTCTGAATAAAGCTCTTCACCTGATTAAGATTAAAGCCTGTTTTCTCTGTTATTTCTTTGTATGACAATTCCTGAATATAGAACAATTCTATGCAGAGTTTTTGATCGGCATTGAGCTGATCCATGGCTGTTGCCAGATTCGGTAAATGAATGTTAAACTCAGGAACTGAATCTTCTTCTTCGATCAACTCCGTTTGATAGGATAGAGGTGTTGTTTCTTTCCTTTTTGAAAGTTGACGTAAACTATGATTTTTTGTTACTACATGTAACCAGGAGGAGAAGTTTTTGATCTCATAACGCTGGAGGTCTCGACTGAGATTCTCAAAAATGTGCAGAACTGCATCTTTACAATCTTCTTCATCTTTGAGATAATTATAGCTTACTGAATACACCAGATGACTATATCTGTCAAAAAAAACTCCGATGATCGACGGATTGCCTGTCTTGCGGAAATCGTTGATCAGTTCTGTATCAGAAAGTAAAGATGGATTTTTTGACCTTAAAAATCTCAAAATCAGTAGCGTTTAATTAGAAGTAACGTTTGGTCAATGATACAATTTCCTGAAAGATCAGGAAAATCAATTTTTCCATAAATTAAGTGTTGGAGTTTCAAATAATTTTAATGTATCTTCGCGTCCCGTTTTGAAAGAAACGTTCTTCTAAATAATATTGTTAATCGCGGGCGTGGCGAAACTGGCAGACGCACTAGACTTAGGATCTAGCGGGCAACCGTGTGGGTTCGACTCCCTCCGCCCGCACTAACTTTAACCTCATAAATCCCGAATATTTCGGGATTTTGTGTTTAAACCCATTCATGACATGAATATTTCCAAAAATCAGATTGATGATCTCAATGCGATCATCTCGATTGAATTGAAGCCTGAAGATTATCAGGGTCGTGTGAATTCTGTTCTCCGTAATTATGTTAAAACTGCTAAAGTTCCCGGTTTCCGTCCCGGTCATGTTCCGATCGGAATGGTGAAAAAGATGTATGGAAAAGCAGTTCTGGTCGAAGAACTGAACCGGATGCTAAGTGAGGAACTTGGAAAATATATTTATTCAAATAAAATTGAAGTTCTTGGTTCTCCGCTTCCAAAACGCTCATCGGATGAGATCATCTTTGAAGATGGCCGGGATTTTAAATTTGAATATGAAGTCGGTCTGGCTCCGGCTTTCAATGTCGTGACTCCTTCCTCGAAAATTCCATACTACCTCGTTAAGATCGATCAAAAAATGGTGGAAGATGATATCAATGATATCCGCCGCCGTTATGGTAAGTTTTCAAATCCGGAAGTGTCTGATGAAACTACGATCTTTTACGGCGAATTCAACGAGCTTGATGAAGAAGGACAGATCAAAGAAGGTGGAAATAAAACAACAACAACTTTGTCTGTTGAATTGATCACCGATGTACAGAAAAGATCAAAATTTGTCGGACTGAAAAAAGAAGAAACAATTGATTTTACTCCAATTGATACCTTCTATGGTGAAGCTGAAGTTTCAGCTTTGCTTAAAGTTGATAAAGACAGCCCGGCTTTAAGATCTGCATACCGTTTTACGATCATGACAGTGAACAAGGTTGAGAAAGCAGAATTGAATCAGGAATTGTTCGATAAATTATTCGGACCAGGTGTGGTAAGTTCGGAAGACGAATTCAGGACAAAGATCAGTGAAGGAATCGCTTCTTATTTTGAAAAAGAAAGCGATAAAAAACTACGTAAAGACCTGAAGCTGGCTTATCTCGAAAATAATTCTTTCCCTCTACCTGATGAATTCCTGAAAAGAATGCTGAAGGCAAACCAGGAAAAAGAAGTTGATGAGCATACTTTTGATCACGATTACTACCATATTTCTGAAGATCTGAGATGGAACCTTGTTCAGGAAAAAATTGCAAGTGCAAACAATGTTCAGGTAAGTCCGGAAGAAGTAAATGAAGTAGCTAAACAAATGGTAGTTCAGCAATTCTCACAATATGGCGTACCTGCTCCTGAAGATGAAAAACTGATGGAACTTGCAAATAATTATCTGCAGTCAGAAAATAACGGTGAAAGAGTAGAACGAATTATCAGAGATAATAAAGTCTTTGATGTTTTGAAAAAGGAAATCAAACTTGATATGATCGAAATGCCATATCAGGAATGGGTCGATAAGATGAATGAAAAGACCCAACATGAGGTGGAGCACCATCACTAAGATCGTAATTCGTAAAAAAACTGGGTCGGTACATTGTATCGACCTTTTTTTTGTTCAAAGTTCAAAGTTCAAAGTTGGCTTCGTTGGATACTACGAAGCCAACTTTGAACTTTGAACTTTGAACCATGAACTTTAAACTTTGAACTAATTATGTGCAACCCGCAACCTGAATCGTGCGTACGACTGTTGAAAACTAATTCCCCTTTCAGCAAACTGTCTTGATCGGCTAATTAATTTTGGACTGCTGAAATATTTTGGTCATTTCGCCGTCTTTTATTTCAGAATAAACTTTAAAAAACAAATTATGAATTACGCAGATGAATTTCGTAAGTATGCTGTTAAGCACCGTGGAATAGGAAGTCACTCAGTGGACAGTTTCGTTTCTGCAGTACGGGCAGATTACATTTCTCCAACGATCATTGAAGAGCGACAGTTGAACATTGCAACAATGGATGTGTTTTCACGTCTGATGATGGATCGTATCATCTTCCTTGGAGTTGGAATCAATGATTATGTTTCGAATATCATTCAAGCTCAGCTTTTATTTCTTGAATCTGTTGATGCAAAGAAAGATATCCAGATCTACCTGAATAGTCCCGGTGGATCAGTTTATGCAGGTTTAGGTATTTATGATACAATGCAATTTATTCAACCAAGCATTGCAACGATCTGTACAGGAATGGCTGCTTCTATGGGTGCAGTATTAATGTGCGCCGGAGCTAAAGGAAAACGTGCTGCTTTAAAACATGCCCGGATCATGATCCATCAGCCAATGGGTGGAGCAGAAGGACAGGCTTCAGATATTGAGATCACAGCTAGAGAGATCCAGAAACTGAAGAAAGAACTTTATGAGATCATTGCATCTCATTCAGGACAAGACTTCGATAAAGTATGGAAAGATTCTGACCGTGATTACTGGATGACTGCGGAAGAAGCAAAAGAATATGGAATGATCGATGAGGT
>JBMQEM010000080.1:0-6875 GCA_049363815.1 Bacteroidota bacterium | reverse complement strand
GAATTTCCGAGTAAATGGCGGATCTCCTTCGTATGTTTTTTGATCTGTTCCAGCACAGCATTCGGGTCTTTTACCCCAAAAAACGACAAATGAATATTCGCAATCCCCAGATCCGGCGACACGCGCACATTCGTAACCGTCACAAAAGCATTCCCATAAAAATTCCGGCCTTCCTTCTGGAAAAGCTCGCCGATTTCTTTTAGGAAGAGGCGGTTGTATTTTTGTTGGCGGGTGGAGTCCATGGGAATTTATTACAAATATAAGCTATTTTGTTATGTTTTCCCAAAAAGCTCGTTTTGAATTAACAAGTTGGTTCAGACCATTTAATTGTAGTTAAAATTTTGCTATAACAAATAAATTACTTAATTTTGTCAAATAATGACAAGTCAATATAAACAAGTCAAATGAAAGAAACTTTTGGAGAGTATATTAGAAATTTACGCACAGAAAACAGACTTACCTTGACTCAACTTGCCGCACAATTGTACATGGATTCTGCCAATTTAAGTAAAGTAGAAAACGGAAAAAGAGACTTTGATGAGAAAAGGCTTGATAAACTTGCCTACGTTTTTAACTTAAATGTTGAAATATTAAAAGCCGAATTTTATAGCGATTTGATTGCAAAGAAAATTTATCAAACAAATTGCTCAAATGACACTTTAATTCTTGCAGAACAAAAAGTAAAATATCTCAAACAAAAAAATTCTACACAAACAAATTTGAAATTCTAAATTTATGAAAGTAGTTTCATTCTTCGCTGGTGCTGGTGGATTAGACCTTGGTTTTGAAAAAGCTGGTTTTGATATTATTTGGGCAAATGAATATGACCGAGAAATTTGGGAAACTTATGAAAAAAATCATTCCCAAACTAAATTAGACCGTAGAAGTATTGTTGATATTTTATCATCTGAAGTTCCAGAATGTGATGGAATTATTGGTGGACCCCCATGTCAAAGTTGGAGTGAAGCAGGCGCGCTTAGAGGAATTGGGGACAAGAGAGGACAATTATTTTTTGAATTCATTCGAATATTAGCTGATAAACAACCAAAGTTTTTCCTCGCTGAGAATGTTTCAGGAATGTTATTACCTACTCATAGAAAAGCTTTAGAAAATATCAAATCCCTTTTCAAAGAATGTGGTTATGAGCTTTCATTCGACTTATTAAATGCGTCTGATTTTGGTGTTCCACAAGACCGGAAGAGAGTTTTTTTCGTAGGATACAGAAAAGATCTAAATTTAATATTTAAATTCCCGAAACCAACAACTATAACGAATAAAGTAACATTAAAGCAGACCATTCAAGATTTAAAAAATAATGTATTGCCTGCCAAAAAAGGAAATTTTTCTAATGATAAATGCCTAATCTCAAATCACGAATATATGTTAGGTGATTTTTCTTCAATGTATATGTCCCGCAACCGAGTTAGAACCTGGGATGAGGTTTCTTTTACCATACAAGCAGGTGGACGACATGCTCCACTTCATCCTCAAGCACCTATAATGAAATTCATTGAACAAAACAAACGCGAATTTGTAAAAGGCAAAGAAAGCTTATACAGGCGTCTTAGTGTTAGAGAATGTGCAAGAATTCAAACATTTCCGGACGATTTTATTTTTTACTATAAAAACATTTCTGCGGGTTACAAAATGATTGGAAATGCAGTTCCAGTAGAACTGGGAAAAGCAATAGCAATTAAAATAAAAGCCGATCTTGATAAAATAAAAATTATAAAGGATGAAAATAAACAAATTGATAACCAACGAAACACTATTTTAAATGGTCAAACAATAAAAGAGCGCATGTTGAAAATTGTAAATTCAGAATCATAATAATGACAAAACAAACTATCAATGGTAAAGCCTTTGAATATTCTTTATTAAAAGAATTTTATGAAAGATTAAAAGCAAGAACTTCTGTTTTAATTTTAGAAAATGGTCCATATCTGATAGCTAAAAAGTGTTTTGAAGGCTTTGATGAAAATGGACAAAATGAATACAGAATTACTTCCAATACAGCAATTAATTTTTTACTTGATGTAGAACCAAGATTATCTAACGGGATTGATGAAAAGGATGTATTACAACTTGAAATAGTTTCTGATAAGAAAGGTCAATCAGGAGATGTTAGAGATGTAATTTTCTTACGCTCTTTACAAAAATGGGAAATTGGAATATCTGCTAAAAATAATCATAGAGCTGTTAAACATTCTCGGTTATCTATGAATATTAATTTCGGAGAAAAGTGGCTGGGTATAGGATGTTCGCAAGAGTATTTTGAGGAAATCAAACCAATATTCAAAATGCTAGCGTCAATAAAAAAAAGTAATCGTTTATCAAAGTGGGAAAGCATTGAAAATATGCATCAAGTAATTTACATTCCAATTCTAAACGCATTTAAAAAAGAACTCATCCGTCTTGACAAAGAAAATCCAAAAATTGTTCCTGGAAGATTGATTCAATATCTTATTGGTCAACAAGATTTCTATAAAGTCATAAAAGGAAAAAGAAAAGTTGAAATTCAAGCCTACAACCTTCATGGAACATTAAACCAACCTTTTAATGGAATAAAACCTAAAATAAAACCTGAAAAGCTTAAGCTTCCATCAAGAGTGATTGAAGTTGTTTATGAAAATAATTCTACAACAACACTTTTAATTTCACTTGATGAAGGTTGGCAGATATCATTCAGAATCCACAATGCAAGTTCTAAAATTGAGCCTTCACTAAAATTTGATATTAACCTTATTAGTTCACCTCGAACTTTGTTTACCAATCATTTATCAGTTAGTGAATAATAAATATAACAAAAACTATCTGAAAATACTTAACTCTGAAAAGAGAAAAGCAAAATTGACAAATAATAAAATTTTGAAAATAATTATTTCAATTCATCACTTCCCCCCCAACGTCAATCCCACCCCCACCTCAATCACAAAATTCTTCCCCGCATTCTCATCCGTTGCAAACTTATCATCGATCACTTTCATGAAACCGGTGGTTGCGCGGGCGTAGACGAGAAGGAATGATGGAAGTTTGTAACCGATGCCACCCACCAAAGCAAGATCCGATTTATTGAATTCAAGACTGGTTTCAGTCTGAGCGGGTGCGGGAGGTGTGGAGGTTCCGCTTATGACACTATAGGTTGTGGATGTAGTTACTGTTGCTGTGCTGGTGAGCAGATATGAATATTGCGGTCCTGCCTGGATGAAGAAACCGCCTTTGTCGCCGAAATACAGGGTGAGCAGGATGGGAATGTCGAGATAACCGAGTGTGGCGTCGCCTTTGATGCCGAAATCGATTAACACAGTGTCGACTGCGGCGCCGTTTTGTTGTGTGGTGCGTGTGGCTGTGAAGTAATCATATTTAAAACCTTTCGATGAATACAATGCACCTGTCATCACCGACAAATGATTCGTGAACGGTATGTTGAACATCAATCCACCATGATAAGCGAATTTACTTTTTACAGTGAACTCGGTTTCGTTAAGGGTGGCAACGCTGAGTCCGGCTTGGGGGCCGAAGTAGAATTGGGCTTTTACAGTTGCTACTAAGAAAGTAAATACGAATACTGCGAGGGCTTTTTTCATAGGTTAGGTTTTGTTCAAGGTTCAAAGTTGGAACGGTGATCCTTGATTTGATATCTAGAATTTCCGAAAATGTAATCTATGTTGTAAAGTTATTGATCGAAACCGAATAACTGTTTTCACTGCTATCAGTAACTCTTACAAATTTAGGAAATGGATTGTGATGGCAAAATCAATATTCCCATGATAGTTAACGTTAGACCAACCGGAAATAGGTCAATTTAACATTCAATTTAAACCGTTGCCTCTTAAATTTCCTGATTGGCATTTGCCATTAAATTATTTATAATCAACATTTTGCGGTTCGTACTTTGAAGCTTGAACTTCGAACTTTGAACTTAAAAAGAATATCTTTGCCCCGAATGAAAAACTACCTGCGCCTGCTGCGCTACGTCAAGTCGTATAAAGGATTTGCCTTTTTGAACATATTCTTCAATATGCTTTCGGTGGTGTTTTCGCTTTTTTCACTGACAATGGTCATTCCGTTTCTGAATGTGCTCTTCGGACAGGAACAGGTTTATGAAAAAGTGGAATGGACATTTTCTGTAAAGGCCGCACTTACAAATTTCAATTATATTTTAAGTCAATATGTTATTGAACATGGAAAAATTGAAGCCCTGACTTACATCTGTGTACTCATCATCATTTTGTTTTTCCTGAAAAATCTTTTCCGTTATCTCGCCATGTATTTTATTTCCCCGATCCGTAATGGTGTTGTGCGCGATCTCAGAAATAAAATGTACAACAAAGTTTTGTTTCTTCCACTCACCTATTTCTCTGAAGAAAAGAAAGGTGATCTCATGTCGCGCATGACAAGCGATGTACAGGAGATCGAATGGAGTATCATGCAGTCATTGGAAGTGATCTTCCGTGAACCATTCACAGTTGCTTTGTATCTGGCAACGATGGTGATCATCAGTCCGCAGTTATCCTTGTTTGTATTTATCCTTCTTCCCATTGCAGGTTTACTCATCGGACAAATTGGAAAAAGTCTCAGACGAACATCTTCGAAGAGTCAGGCGAAGATGGGAGTTTTGCTTTCTGCAATTGAAGAAACGCTTTCAGGTCTGCGTATTGTAAAAGCGTTCACAGCTGAATCGTTCTTCCAGAAAAAATTCTACAAGCTGAATGATGAATACAGAAGACTGATGATCCGTCTCTACAGAAAACGTGATCTCACTTCTCCGTTGAGTGAATTCTTGGGCGCTGTTGTAATGGTGATCGTCATCTACTTTGGCGGAAAGCTTGTACTTGATCAGGCAGTGAATCTGGAACCGGGTGTATTCATTTATTTCATTGTGATCTTCTCGCAATTGATTCCACCTGCGAAATCGTTCAGTGAAGCGTATTCAAATGTTCAGCGCGGACTGGCAAGCGTTGAACGTATCAACAAAATTCTTGATGCTGAAATTACGATCGCTGATAAAGAACATGCAATTCAACTGGCAGATTTCAATCATGCCATCGAATACAGGAATGTTTCTTTCGCCTATCACAAAGGCGGATCAGGATGGGTTCTGAAAAATATCGATCTCAAAATCGAGAAAGGAAAAACAATTGCACTCGTAGGACAATCAGGTTCCGGAAAGACAACGCTTGTCGATTTGCTTCCGCGATTCTATGATCTGGAGCATGGAGAAATTCTGATCGATGGTGAAAACATCAACAGTTACAAACTGAATGATCTTCGTGGCAACATGGGCATCGTAAATCAGGAAAGTATTTTATTCAACGATACGATTTTCAACAACATTGCATTCGGTCTCGACAACATCAGTGTAGCGGATGTAGAGAATGCAGCAAAGATTGCCAATGCGCATGATTTCATTATGCAAATGTCAGAAGGGTATCAGACGAATGTCGGTGACCGCGGTGGAAGATTAAGTGGTGGACAACGTCAGCGTATAAGTATAGCGCGTGCAATCCTGAAAAATCCGCCGATACTTATTTTAGATGAAGCGACTTCTGCACTCGATACGGAAAGTGAACGTCTGGTTCAGGATGCGATCACAAATCTGATGAAAAACAGAACGACGCTTGTTGTTGCACACAGACTTTCTACTATTAAACATGCAGATGAGATCATAGTGATGCAACAAGGTGAGATCATTGAGCGCGGGACGCATTTGCAATTGTTGGAGAAGACGGGGGTTTATAAGAAGTTGTATGAGTTGCAGGCGTTTGTTTGAAAATCGAGATACGAGATTTGTAATTCGTAATTGAATTCTTTTATTTGAGATTGTTGATTGACATCTATAGGATGTCAATTATTTCAATTTCGGCAATGTGCTCCGATTAAATATTCAACCAATTCACAGGTCGCCCCTACGGGGCTAACTCGTTATGGGTTGGTCGCGTTCTACAAACAGGTCGCCCCTGACGGGGCTAATTCGTTATATTTATTTATTTGCGTTTTTTAATGTGTTAACAGATCAAAATAAAATGACCAATACAGTTCCGTTAATTTTTCAAAAGCAAAATATTTCAAAAGAAAATTGTAGTTAGCCCCAGAGGGGCGACCTGTTTGTAGAAAAAACCATACACCCGCGTTCGATAGCCCTGTAGGGGCGACCTGTGATATGATCGATTGTTTCCAATTATTTAATACCAATTTTACGTTTAAAAAAATCCATTTTCCCTATGATTTAAAATTACATTTAATCACAGGTCGCCCCTACGGGGCTAATTCGGTATGGGTATGTTTCGGGCTACAAACAGGTCGCCCCTGACGGGGCTAGTTCGCTATTGTTGTGTCGCATTCTACAAACAGATGCTCTTGACGGGGCTAATTCGTTACGTTGAATTGTCTGCGATTAGTAATCAGGTAATAGATCAAAAGGTTTATGTCCGCTACAGTCCGGCCATTTTTCAAAAAAAAATAAGTTCAAAGCAAAAGACCTCAAATGTAAATTGCACATAGCCCCAGAGGGGCGACCTGTTTGTAGAAAAAACATTAAACCCGCGTTCAAAAGCCCCGTAGGGGCGACCTGTGATTTGTTCGATTTGTCTTAAAAATAATTTCAAAATTATTGATTTTAAAATCAACATATCCAAAATTTCAATTAATGACTCGTCAAACTTAATTTAATAATTCGTTGCCATTCGTTTAATCTCAAAATACACTTACATTTACCAAACACTCGAATTACTAATCTCGGATTACAAATTACAACAAGAAAACATGTACGACATCATCGGCGATATCCATGGCCACGCAGATAAACTGGAAGAGTTACTAAAGAAACTGGGTTATTCAAAGAAGAAGAAGGAGTTTTCGCATTCAGAGCGAAA
>JBMQEM010000079.1:0-6992 GCA_049363815.1 Bacteroidota bacterium | reverse complement strand
AATTTGGAGGAATAACAAAGGCGGCGAAAAAATTTGGCAAACTCAATTATCCTGTGATAGAGTTACAATCTCTAGAGCCGTCTATGTTACTGACAGTATATTCCGTTACCGGAAGAAACCGTGAGTTCTTTGGTGCAATGTACGACGACGCCACAGCATTGTACAATCAGTCATCTGCAGATGTACTGAAATATACTGAGCTCAAAGGCAAAACCATATTTTTTCTGAAGTATGCTTTGCAGGCGCAGCCAAATTAAATTTCTTAGAATTATTTATGTACAAGAAGGTCAGAAGCTATAGTTTCTGACTTTTTTATTTTATCATTTTTGTCAGCAACAGATTTGTTTAGTTAAGCGACAATGAGATGTATAAATTGATCACTGAATTTTTGCCATCGGGAACTGTGTAGTTATTGCCAAGAAAAGTTCTTTCCTTTCCAACTTTTGTCAGACCTTGAATGTACCTCAGTCCGATACTCACTGCGTTAATATCTATCCCTGCACCAACAGCCAGACCAGTTTCAAGAGTATTGAAATCATCGGTATTCAGATTGTCTTCAAAGTTGAAGAGATCTATATTACTTTCATTTTTAACTTTGCCGCTTAATAAATAGGCAACATACGGTCCGGCGTGGACATTGAAATTTTCAGTAATGTTTCCCACCATCATCAGTGGTAATTCAATATAATTCAGATGAAATCCTGCAGTACCATTTACGAAAGTGTTGTTGTAACTTACTTCGGATCCTTTAGTTGTATAATACAATTCAGGTTGAATAGCAATGTAACTTGTAATTGGAAATTTAAGAAACAATCCCACATTGAAACCGGTGCGCATTTTATTTTCGTCAGCATCCTTTGTGTTAATATTAGTAAAATTGACTCCGCCTTTTATTCCAAACCGAACCGGAGTGTCCTGGGCATTAACAGAAGTCTGAAGCAGAAAGATACAGAAGAAGGTTGCCAGAATTATTTTGAAAAAGTTCTTTCCATTAATTATTCCTGAATAGGTAGTAGATATACCCTCATTAATTTCAGTATTACCGGTGATTTTGTTAAAAGGTGTCATTTCGCTTGTTTTAAGGTGCAGGCTTTAATGGAAGTCAAAAGCGTGCCACGTAAAATGAAATCTACAAATAACAATTTTACTTTTCACTAGCCTGAATATCCCTACAGCTTACAGACCCAAATAAAATTCGCCCGCCATGAAATGCAATAATTGAAATTTGTGAATTGTACAATGATAGGCGGAGTGTTGAGCAGTTACAAATATGAAAGTGCATACTTAATTTCCGCTCAACAATCCGCCTGTCGTTGTGCAGTCTGCCAATTTTCAGCAGTTTAATTTACAGCTAGAAATTCAAATTCGCGTTGCATTTTGTTGAACATTTCGCCAATCGGATGTATTTTTGAAGATCCCGTTGAGTGGGTGATTTTTTTAGTACATTTAATTTTGTTATTAATAGCCAAAGACCGATATGATGAAAAAATATTCTGCTGTTTTAATTTTTATGCTCCTTATGTACCATACGAAAGGACAATTAAGTTTCTCATATGCTTATGTCGGTTGCGTAATTCCCGAAAACGTGATCAATTCAAATGACAATGGCTTTATCGCTTTTGGTTCTACTGGTATAATGAATCTCGATTCAGTTGGCAACGTTATTTGGAGCAAATCTTCAAGCGAAACTCTTAATCACATCACATGCACGAAGGACTCTTGTTACATTGCAACGGGAAACTCCTTTAATAATATTATTCCTTTTGTTAAATTTGATTCTGCAGGTGATACAGTATGGTGCAGAGGAGTTTCAGTTTCTCAAGCTTCAAATGTTTCTTCAATTATCGAATCATCTGATTCTTCTATATTGATTTCAGGCATTCAAGTCGACACGGCAGGACCTCCGTACCATAAAATTTTCATACTCAAACTTGACAAGAATGGTACGTTTCTCTGGATGAAAACTTACTTATCAGCAAATTTTGATAACGCTGTTTATGAAATAGTAGAAGGGCCCGATTTTAATTTTTATGCGTTTGGTTGGGTAGAATACCAAACAACAACATTTTATAGAAGAGCAACTCTAATGTGTCTTAATACTAATGGCGATTTGATTTGGAATAAAATTTACACAGATTCTTTAAATCAATCTTTAACCCTTCTCGACATTCAATTTGTTAATTCAGGAATTTTAAGTTATTTCAGTTCAAATACAGGAGCCATTGTGTCAAAGCTTGATTCTATTGGTGTACCTCTATGGTCAAATCAATATTCTTTTCGGGCTTATTCTAATGGGTATTCCAATTCTAAAAGAATATGCAAGAGAACAGAAAATGAATATTATCTAACCACCGATGACAGTCCATCAATTTTCGAAATGGATTCTGTAGGTCAAATATTTAATTCTTATGTGACCTCCTATCAAATTCCTACTGATATTTTTAATGTAACACCCGACAGTCAGTTTGCATATATAGGTTTTGGATTCGGGCCGCCGGTATTGGTACGTTATGATAGTTTGATCGGTTCAATGTGTGTCAATCCTTCAGTTACAAATCAACCCTACATCTCCAATTCGTTGATTGAAGATTCAGTTGTTTTCACTGTTGGAAGCGACGGAATAGTAATGAATCATTCTGTTCAATTAGTTTCTTGCCAAGCATTTTTCTACCAAGATTGTCCATTTCTTGAGAATGTAAATGAAGTAGCAATAGAGAGTAGCGTCACAATCTATCCCAATCCGTCAAGCGGTACTGTGAGCCTAATTTTTAAAGATAATTATACTCCAAACAGTATCGATTTCCTGAATATAACAGGTGAATTAATTAAATCATTTAATTATTCTGATTTTTATTCAGGATCCGTAAATTTACCAGACATGCCTGATGGTATTTATTTACTAAAGTTCCGATCAGATCAAGGAATTTCTGTAAAGAAGATTTGTATTCAAAAATCCTAATTATTTAATTGGCGGCCGAAGTAGCCCACTGAACGGAATCTTCAAAAAGAAACCTTTCCTTTTTATTCATTTAAATAAATTATACAAATTAATTACTGAAACTATGACAGGCCGCTTTATATTTTTCTTTTAAATTTTGTTATGCTCTGATAATTGTGCAATTTTAATTTCGTGTGCCTTTTAATAAACTTACTTCCTTATTCCACGGCAGGAATGTCGCTTGAGCAGTATCAAAATTTGAAAGTACTTGGTTGATTTCCGCTCAACATTCCGCCTATCATCGTGCAGTTTGGAAATCTATTTTTTTAAGAACATTTATTTCATTTCCCCAAGATTTACACAAACAGCTACTGTCACGATTTGAGAAATGTTCAAAGAATTTCAATTGTTAATAGATTTAACATCTCTAAACCACAAGTTTCAGACTATTATGTTTTTCGTGAAACTCACGATTGCCGGAGTATCCTCGATTCTGAGCGAATTGATTTTCTTAGCTTAATTTGTATCTTAGCCACCACTTCAAATATAAATCCACATTCTTATGAAGAAACACTTCCTATACTTCACTCTCCTTACAATTCTATTTTCAACAGCTGCGATTGCCCAGAATAAAAAAACGACTGATTCGAAAAAGAATGAAACCGAGGCTGATAAAAAAGATCCTTGGAAAAAAGAAACTTTCAATGGACTAAATTTCCGCTGCATCGGAACTGCGAAAACCTCAGGGCGCGTAGTAGATTTTGCCGTTAACCCAGATAATTCGAATGAGTATTATGTTGCGGCTGCATCAGGTGGTGTATGGAAAACTTCAAATCATGGAATCACCTATACGCCCGTTTTTGAAAATGAAGGATCCTATTCTATTGGCTGCGTTAGCATAGACCCTAACAACACCAATGTAGTCTGGGTAGGCTCCGGCGAAAACAATAACCAGCGAAGCGTTGCCTATGGTGATGGAGTTTACAAATCAGAGGATGGTGGTAAGTCATGGAAAAATGTAGGTTTAAAAAATTCCGAACATATAGGGATGTTTGCCATAGACCCCAAAAATTCTGACATCGTTTATGTTGCTGCATACGGTCCGTTGTGGAGCGCCGGTGGCGATCGCGGTATTTACAAAACTACCGACGGAGGAAAAACCTGGAAGAATGTATTATATGTCAGCGAAAATACAGGCTTTAATGAGATTCACATGGACCCACGCAACAGCAATGTATTATATGCAACATCACATCAGCGCAGACGACAAGTTTTTACTTATATCAGTGGCGGTCCTGAATCAAATCTTTATAAAAGCGTAGATGGCGGAGTGACATGGGATACACTTAAGAAAGGACTGCCTGAAGTTGATAAAGGAAGAATCGGACTTGCCATCTCCCCAGCCAATCCGGATTACATCTATGCCATCATAGAGGCATCTGACAAAAAAGGCGGAGTTTTCCGTTCTACTAATCGTGGAGCAAGTTGGGACAAAATGAGTGATAATGTAACAGCAGGAAATTACTACCAGGAAATTTTCTGTGATCCAAAGGATGTTGACAAAATATTTTATGTAGACTTATGGGTAATGGTATCAAAAGATGGCGGAAAAACATTTTCTAAAATTGGTGAAAAGTTTAAGCACGTTGACAATCATGCTTTGTGGATAGATGACAAGGACACAAAACATCTTCTCGTTGGATGTGATGGCGGAGTGTATGAAACATATGATTTTGGAGTGAACTGGGAATTCAAAGCTAACCTGCCGATCACACAGTTCTATAAAGTAGCAGTCGACAATTCGCTTCCATTTTATTGGGTATATGGAGGCACACAGGATAATAACAGTCTTGGGGTCCCTTCTCGAACTACAAGTGCGAATGGCATCACGAATGCTGATTGGATTTTCACTCTTGGTGGTGATGGCTATGAAACACAGATCGATCCCGAAAACCCAGACATTGTTTATCCGCAGTATCAATACGGAGGTTTATCTCGCTTCGATAAGAAGAGTGGTGAAATTGTTGACATTCGTCCGGTCGAAGGTGAAAACGAACCTGCTCTTCGCTGGAATTGGGATTCTCCTTTGCTGATCTCCTCACACAAACATACTCGTCTTTACTGCGGTGCTAACAAATTATTCCGTACAGACGATATGGGTAATTCCTGGACGGCAATCAGTGGTGATCTATCGCGACAGATTGATAGAAATAAATTACCAGTGATGGGAAGAGTATGGAGTATGGATGCTGTTGCGAAAAATTCATCAACTGATATTTATGGTCAACTTGTTTCCATTGCTGAAAGTTATTTTGATGAGAATCATCTTGTAGTTGGTACAGATGACGGACTCATTCAAGTCACGAAAGATGGAGGCAAATCATGGTCGAAGATTGATAACATAGCCGGAGTTCCAGAACGTACTTATGTAAATCAGATCATCCCATCGCATCATGATAAAAATGTTTTCTATGCAACTTTCAATCATCATCGTTACGGAAATTTTAAACCGTATGTATATAAAAGTACTGATGGAGGGATGACATGGTCACCTATTCAGGGAAATCTTCCTGAGCGCGGCAGTGTCTATACAGTAGCAGAAGACCATGTAAATAAAAACCTGCTTTTTGCCGGCACTGAGTTCGGAGTATTCTTCACTATTGATGGTGGAGTTAAATGGATACAACTAAAAGGTGGTTTACCGACTATTGCTGTTCGCGATATTGCAATTCAAACACGCGAAAGTGATTTAGTTCTGGCAACATTTGGTCGTGGATATTATATTCTCGATGATTACTCACCTCTCAGAACGATGGCGAAAGACGATCTTGCTAAAGAAGCATTTATTTCTCCTATCAAGGATTCGTGGATGTTTATCGAAAGCACTACAGAGACTGGTGGACCGTTAAAAGGATTTCAGGGAGAGAGTTATTATTCAGCACCTAATCCAAAAGTTGGAGCTGTATTTACATATTATCTGAAAGAAAATCTCAAAACCATGAAGGAGGTGCGTCAGGAGATGGAGAAAGAAAAAATAAAGAATAAAGAACCCATCAGTTATCCTTCAGCCGATAGCATTCGTTTGGAAGACCAGTATCCTGAGCCATATCTACTTTTCACAATAACAGACGATGCCGGCAGTGTTGTAAGAAAAATCAAATCTGCAGCAAAGAAAGGGCTAAGTAGAATAGTTTGGGATATGCGTTATGCATCGCCAGGTCCGGTGGACTTTCACATTCCGGACGCCACCAATCCATATGACCAATTGGAAGCAGGTCATCTTGCTATGGCCGGTACCTATAAAGTATCGCTGAGTAAATTTGAAGATGGGAAAATTTCCGAGCTTGTTCCGGCACAACCATTCGTAATTAAATCACTCAATGCTGCTTCTCTTCCTGCAACTGACATGAAAGCGCTGAATACATTCTGCAAAAAGGTGAGTGAACTGAGAAGAGCGACAGCAGCAACTGATGCATACCTCAATGAGTTAACGAACAAGATAAAATATATTAAGTCCGCAATAATTGATGTACAGTTACCGCAGTCTAATGTTGCAGAGCAAGTACATAAAGTAGAAAGACGTCTTATGGCAGCAAATATAAAAATGAATGGTGATGCAAGTCTTTCTAAGCGGGAATTCGAAATTCCACCATCCATTAACGGCCGCATAGGAACCATCGAATATACTCTTTGGACTTCGACATCTGCACCTACCCAAACAGCTATCAATAGCTTCGACATTGCAGCAAAGCAATTTGACACACTACTTCCCGAATTAAAATCCATTGACGAAGAAATTAAAAACGTAGAATCAACACTTGAAAAGAATGGAGCCCCATTTACTCCGGGGAGATTTCCTGAGTGGAAGAAATAAACAATTTAAGGATTTAACAGTTTATCAACAACAGGAAAACCGGGGCATTGCCTCGGTTTTTTATTTTTAGTACGGCTTTCAGATTACTAAGCTACCCGATCAGAGAAATGTTCAATCGAATGCAAAGTTGAAATACAATTTACTTTTTCGATAAACTCAAACGTAAGAATTTGCAAACCG
>JBMQEM010000078.1:0-6994 GCA_049363815.1 Bacteroidota bacterium | reverse complement strand
ACTTGTGTTGAAAAAAACGGTTACCAACGTCCACCCCTTGAAAAATAAACTCTAACCCCATCCGTTCCCTAACTTCCTTTCCCCACTTTTGCCCTCTCGGTAACATTTCGAATCCCGAACAAAGAAATTGAGCATCTACAAAAAACTCGCCGGACAAACCGCAATCTACGGACTTAGCAGCATCGTTGGAAGGCTATTGAATTACCTTTTAGTTCCTATTTATACACGTGTCTTTGAAGCAGGTGAGTATGGCGTAGTTACGCAACTGTATTCTTTTATCGCTGTGATGACCGTAATATTTACCTATGGACTCGATGTCTCTTTCTTCCGCTATTTTCAGTCTGAAAAAGGAAATCCGAAAGTGTACAGCACTTCGCTGATCTCCATTCTGTTTTCTTCGGTGATTTTCGGTGGACTGATCATTCTCTTTGCACCACAGTTATCAGGTCTGATCGGTGATGCGGATACTGTTACAAGAGCCGGACAAAGCCGTTCACTCTATATTTCTCTCTTTGCTGCTGTACTGGCATTCGATGCCATCTCCGCAATTCCATTTGCATTACTCCGTCAGCAAAACCGGGCTAAACGTTTTGTCTTCATCCGACTGGTAAGCATATTTGTAAATATTGGATTGAACATCTTCTTTTTAGTGATCTGTCCATGGATACTCAGATCAAATCCGGATTCATTTGTTGCATCTGTCTACTATCCGGATTTCGGTGTCGGATATGTTTTTGTGATCAATGCAATCTCTTCTCTCGTTGTTGTAATCATGTTATTACCTGAGATCCTGAAAATGGACTGGTCATTCGATACAAAACTCTGGAAAGAAATGATGATCTACTCATTTCCACTTATGATCGCCGGACTTGCAGGAATGATCAATGAAACTTTCGACAGGATTCTGATTCCCTATCTTATAGAAGATAAAACAACAGCAATGGCTCAGTTAGGGATCTATGGTGCGTGTTATAAACTTTCCATACTTATGACACTCTTCATTCAAACTTTCCGATATGCTGCAGAACCATTTTTCTTCAGTCATTCCACAAAAGAAAATCCACAGAAAACATATGCTGATGTCATGCATTATTTCGTGATCGTTTGTACGTTCATTTTTTTAGGCATCATGCTCTTTATGGATATTATTAAGAGCTTCATTGGAGAAGATTATCGCTCCGGACTACCTGTTGTTCCGGTCTTACTGATGGCGAATTTATGTCTTGGTGTTTTTTATAACCTTTCAATCTGGTATAAACTCACTTCCAAAACCCGGTGGGGTGCAATTTTATCCCTGATCGGGGCTGTCATTACGCTTGTTTTCAATTTTGCACTGATCCCATCCATGGGTTATATGGGTGCTGCTTGGGCAACATTGATCTGCTATGGATTGATGATGGCGATCTCCTATTTCCTCGGACAGAAAGTTTATCCTGTACCGTACAGGATTGGCCCGTTCTTTTATTTTATTGCCTTATCAATTGTGTTATGGCTTGCCGGCGATCTGATCCATTCATTCCTTCAACCCGGAAAAGTGTTTTACATATTTATTAATAGTGTCATACTACTCATCTTCATAATTTTAGCTTATCTTCAAGTGAGGAATAAAAATGGTTACCTTCGCAAAGTTTCGGAAGCAAAATGACCATTTTTATACGCGACAAAACCATGAAAATCAGTATCATCAATAGATCACACCATCCTTTGCCTTCTTATGAAACCATTCATGCAGCAGGTATGGATCTGAGGGCGTTTTTAACGGAATCAATTTCATTAAAACCTTTGGAGCGGACCATCGTTCCAACGGGTCTCTTTATTGAATTACCTGCAGGAGTAGAAGCGCAGGTTCGTCCCCGGTCTGGACTGGCAGCAAAAAAAGGTGTTACTGTTCTGAATTCTCCGGGAACAATTGATGCTGATTACAGAGGAGAAATTAAGGTCATTCTTGTCAATCTCTCGAATGAAGAATTCTTAATTAATGATGGCGAAAGAATCGCTCAACTGGTGATCGCCCGTCATGAAAAGGCTGAGTGGAACATTGCCGAATCTTTACAGGAAAGCGAAAGAGGTGCCGGTGGATTTGGCTCAACAGGATCTAAATAATTTTAAACAGAATATAAAATACGAATGAGAATAATTGTACCAATGGCCGGAATGGGCAAAAGAATGCGTCCACACACGCTGACAGTTCCAAAACCTTTAATTCCGGTTGCCGGAAAACCAATCGTTCAATGGTTGGTGGAAGACATCATTAAAGTCTGTGCTGAAAAAGTAGAAGAGATCGCCTATGTGATCGGGGATTTTGGTGAAGAAGCTGAAAAAAACCTCATTGCCATCGCAGAAAAATTAGGAGCGAAAGGAACGATCCATCACCAGGACGAGCCCCTTGGCACTGCCCATGCAATATTGTGTGCAAAGGATGCGTTAAAAGGTAAGGTCATCGTGGCTTTTGCTGATACCCTTTTCCGTGCCGATTTTAAGATCGACGATAAACAGGAAGGAGTGATCTGGGTCAATAAGATCGAAGACCCAAGAATGTTTGGTGTGGTAAAACTGGATTCTGAAGGAACAATTACTGATTTCGTTGAAAAACCGGTCGAGTTTATTTCTGACCTTGCAATCATCGGTATCTACTATTTCAAAGACGGGGAATACCTGAATAAAGAACTGCAATATTTACTCGATAACAACATTAAGGAAAAAGGGGAATATCAATTAACAAATGCTTTAGAAAATATGAAGAAAAAAGGAACGAAATTCGTTCCCGGTAAAGTAGATGAATGGCTGGATTGCGGAAATAAAGACGCTACTGTTTATACCAACAAACGCGTACTTGAAATGAATCGTTCTGCAGCAATGATCTCCTCTTCTGTGAAAAAAGAAAACTCTGTGATCATCGAGCCCTGCTTCATCGGCGAAAATGTTGTCCTGAAAAACTCAATCGTAGGTCCACATGTTTCTTTGGGAGCAGGTTCTAAAATTGAAAACTCTGTATTATCAAATAGCATCATTCAGACGAATACAAAAATAAGCAATAGCATCATTGACAACTCAATGCTGGGCAACAGCGTTGAGTACAAAAATTCACCGGAACAACTGAGCATTAGTGATTACTCAACTCACATTTCTTAACGAAGAACTCATAGTTAATAAATGAATAATGTATCAGCGGATATTGTGCGTCTTCTGCGTATCCCGATTGTTATCGGGACTGCGGGAAATAAATTCAAATTACGAATCTCGAATAAAATGAACAGATTTCTTTTATTTTCTCTTTCGGTTGTGCTTCTTGCAGGTTGTAAGGGCGGGCAAACTGTTTCTACTACTCCTGCATCAAAAACTTCTCAGCCAAAAACAGAGATGTCGGATGCGCAACGTGCAGAAGTTACTTATGCATTCTTCAATGCAAACAAAGAAAAGATATTAGGTAATCTGGATAATGCAGCAGGGTTATTTTCTGAAGTCATCAGAAAAGATCCAAACAATGCAGCTGCAATGTATGAGCTAGCAAATATTTACAGTGAACAGAAGAAATTTGCTGATGCACTTTATTTTGCTAAAGGTGCATATCAGCTTGACAAAAAGAACAGCTGGTACATTCTCACCTACACTGACCTTTTACAGAAGAATAAAAAGTTCGCCGACGCTGCAAGTATTTTAGAAAAAGCAGTTGCAGATGCGCCGGCAAAACCTGATTTCTATTATGAATGGGCTTCAGCACTTCTATATGCTGAAAAACCTGCTGATGCAATTAAGGTGTATGATAAACTTGAATCACAGGTTGGTGTTACACGTGAAGTAACGATGCAGAAGTCGCGCATCTATCAGCGAATGAATAAAAATGAAAAAGCGATAGAAGAACTTGATAAACTCATTGCGCTCGATCCGAAAGATTCACAGGCATACGGAATGAAAGCAGAGATCTATCAGGCAATGGGCAAGAAAGATCTGGCGCTGGAAACATACAATAAGATCCTTTCCATAGATCCGGATAATCCTTATGTTCATTTATCGCTTGCGGATTTCTATCGCAATGGTGGCGAGAAAGAGAAGTCTGTTGAAGAGTTGAAAAAAGCCTTCCTGAATAAGGAACTTGACATCGATACAAAGATCAGTATTCTCAGTTCATATTATTCTCTCATAGAAATTCATCCTGAACTAAAACCACAGGCACTCGAAATGTGTCAGTTGCTTGTACAGGCAAATGCCAATGAGCCACGTGCCCATGCAGTTTATGGTGACTTCCTTATCAGAGATAAAAAATGGGAAGAAGCAAAAGTTGAATATTCAAAAGCAAAGGAACTGGGGGCAAAAGATTTTTTAGTTTACAATCAGTTGATGTTTATCTATGTCCAACTTGCAGACTGGAAATTACTTCAGACTGAAAGTGCGGAGGCAATGAGCCTGTTTCCTGAACAGCCGATCACTTATTATTTCAATGGTTTTGCTTCAATGCAGAATAAGAAATATAACGATGCTATTTCAACTCTGAATACCGGGATCAAATTAGTTGTTGATGACAAGAGACTCGAAACAAATTTTCTTTCCAGCCTTGGTGAAGCATATAATGAGATCCGTGATTTTGTAAAAAGTGATGAAAGTTTTGAAAAAGCACTGGTACTTGATCCGAAAGATGCGAACGTCATGAACAACTACGCATACTTTCTTTCAGAGAGAAATGAAAAACTTGACCGTGCTGAACAACTTTCCAAAGTTTCAAATGAACTGGAACCGAATCAATCTTCTTATGAAGATACATACGGATGGATCATGTACAAGCAAGGGAAATATTCTGATGCGAAAATCTGGATTGAAAAATCACTGGCGAATGGAAGTGATAAGAGTGCCACAGTACTTGAACATTATGGCGATGTTGTTTATCATCTAGGTGATAATGCCAAAGCTCTCGAATACTGGCAAAAAGCAAAAGCTGCCGGTGAAGGTGCATCTGATTTTTTAGAAAGAAAGATTCTTGAAAAACGGATTTTTGAATAACCGGATGGTACGGTTTCAGTTTAGAAAATTTCGGATTTCGAATTACGGATTTCGAAATGTCTTCCGCATTCCTGGTAGCTATCCGGATGCGCAGAATTTTTGCAGAGCAATTATTTACTTTTCTTTTTTCCTTTTATTATTTTCAGCCTGTAAGTCGTCTAAAAAAATTGTCGAATCTCCATCGGCCATGACTAAGATCAAAGGCGAAGAAGTCATTCAGGTTTTTGATAGTGTTCTCGCTCATCAGTTTCAGTACAGTAACCTGACAGCAAAAGCAAGTGTTGATTATACTGACCGTTCAGGCGATACCAAGAATTTTGATATCAATCTGAGGATGAAAAAAGACAGTGCGGTATGGATCTCAATTACTCCACTGCTGGGTATAGAAGCAGCCCGGTTAATGGTTACGACTGATAGTGTCTTCATGCTTGACAGGGTTCATAAAACAGTATTGAAACGGAACATTAGTTATTTTGGTGAAATGCTCCGGACAAATGTTAACTTCGATATGTTGCAATCTGTCATTGTTGGAAATTATTTTCAGTATCTTGAGAAAGAAAAACTGAAATCCATTTACGAAGAAGAACCATACATCATTCTAAGCTCACTCAATAAACGACAGGCCAGAAGAGCATCGGAAGAAAAAGATCCGACCAAACCTGTCATCCAGGATTTCTGGATCGATGGTAATTACCGTATTGCAAAGTCAAAGATCACTGACGATAAACTCAGTCGTTTCGTAGAAGCTACTTACAAGGAATTCACTGACGTCAACGGCTCGCTTTTTCCAAGCAACCTTGTCCTCACCATTTCGGGAACAACGCCAACTATCATGAAGATCAATTATTCAAAAATCTCCCAGGTAGATTCATTATCGTTGCCTTTTTCTATACCGGAGAAGTACGAAATTAAATAACGAATAGCGAATAGCGGAAAACTACATTGCTTGTTCAATAAAACTAACATTTTCAAATCAATTGTTTACCGGTGTTACTCATCGTCGATAACGATCTGTGTCGCTTTTTATCTGACCGGGAGTATTCGCAAAGCTGTTTCTATTGGAGTACTTGACTCCATGTTCAAGATTTTGTCTTATTACTTCTTTGATTCAGTATGGCACAAAATAGTTGGATTTAAAGCAAAGCCTTCGGTTATCTGGTTAACCGGATTGAGTGGTTCCGGCAAGACGACAATAGCAAAAAGTCTGATGGAAAAGTTTAAAACCAAGGGTGTTGTTCCGGTTATGCTAGACGGCGATGAGATCCGTCATGCTATCCGCCAGACAGGTTATGACAGAGATTCCAGAAGAAAACATAATCTCAACGTTGGTTTCATTGCTTCTTTGTTTGAAAAGCAAGGGAACATTGTAATTGTTGCTTTGATCTCTCCGTATGATGATGTGCGCAATGAGATCCGGGCTATGTGTGAAAATTTCATTGAGGTTTATGTTTCTACCGAATTACAGGTTTGTATCGACCGCGATGCAAAAGGACTTTATAAAAAAGCCCTGGCCGGGGAACTCGAAAATTTTACCGGCATTTCAGACACCTATTTCCCGCCACAAAAACCGGAAGTGATTGTTGATACGGCAAGGATGTCGATTAAAGAGTGTACGGTAAAAGTCTTTGATGTTTATCGAAGGCAGAAATAATCTCAAGTCTGTACCTTCATCTGAAGAAATCTCCAGGAAAAAACAAAGTTTATTTCCCGCAGATCTCCGCACATGAAGGCGCAGATAAATTCGCAGATCTTTTGAAGTAATTTCGAAAGGGCATCAAAAAATATCTGTAAATGTTTTTCCAAGGACAAAATCAGATTTTGAGAAAGAGTGGAATCACCTTTCAATTGGTCTAATACTTTCAAATTAATAATCGCAAATCAGCGCCTTATCTCCGCAGATGAAGGCGCAGATAAATTCGCAGATCTTGTGAAGTAATTTCGAAAGGGCATCAAAAAATATCTGTAAATGTTTTTCCAAGGACAAAATCAGATTTTGAGA
>JBMQEM010000077.1:0-7092 GCA_049363815.1 Bacteroidota bacterium | reverse complement strand
AGTGAAAAGTGAAAAGTGAAAAGTGAAAAGTGAAAAGTGAAAAAACGAAAGCCGCAAAATGTTTTGCGGCTTTCGTTTTTTAGAGTGATGCATCAATTCACAACCAATCTTCTGGAAGTTTTGTTGCCTTCATTGAAAACATTTACGAAGTAAACTCCTTTCGCCAGATCCGGAACTTCGATTTTTGTCTTAGCACTTTTCAGAATTCCTTTCTGGACAATTTTTCCATCAACAGAACTTATTTCAAATCTTGTTTCCTTTTCAGGAGTACTTTTTAAAATGTAAAAGTAATCTGAAGCGGGGTTTGGATACAACTCAACCATCAAAGGAGGTGATAAAGTATTTATTCCTGAAGCTGACCCGGCAAAAGCAAGGTTGTCGAGATACAAATAACTTCCATCAACCGGTGTAATGGCACTTCCGCTGGAAGAAAATGAAATGATTACAGTATCAGGCGTGTCATTTGAAATATACGCTAGCGGAAGATCAAAATTAGTCCAAGTAGTTACATTTCCCGGAGGCAATGCGGTAGAATTGATTGCAATCAGGTCCGCTGTCATTGTACCGGGATTCCACTTAGTTAACATTACATAGGCAAAGCCCTGGTCATTTGTACCGGGTGCATATTGCCAAACACCTGTCAGACTTGCCGGACGTTGTGAATAAGCAAAACCTTGTGTATAACTGCTCGTACTGAAATCAAAATCGCCGCTCGTAATTGTTCCGGATATAACTCCGGCTCCGGTAACCATTCTTGAAATGAGTTTTACATACTTTGATCCCGGATTTCCCGGAGTTCCTTCTTCGCATATAATAGTACCATTTGGAGCTGTCAGATAATTTAAACTATACCAATGATCAGGGTCGGAATAGAGACCGTTATTGGTCCAGTCCTCAAAACTGCTATTTAATATCTGCGCATTGGAGTTTACTGCGAATGCACATGCTATTAAAAATAAAGTAATCCTTGTTTTCATTTTTGTTGGTGTTTAATGATTGACTTTAATTAGTGTTTTTCATCACGGCATAAACCAACTATTTCATGAAATGTATCATGCATAACGATAAGGTAATCAGAAATTTCTTTGTCGGTTTTTTTATCTGCAACCATTTTTTCCATGACTACCGAATTGTCTTTTAGTTTTGTAACAGCAGCTTTTACCTTATCGTTGTTAAGGTCAGCAGGGATTTTTGATTCAGAAAGTTTTGCAGCCTTTTCTTTCATTTCAGTTGCTCTTGCTTTGATCGGCTCGAGGTTACCTTCTTCACTTGGATGGAAGGTCTGGGACATTACGCCATGAAATTCTTTCAGTTCCGGCCATGCTTCAAAGGGCGATAACTTTTTTGGTTGTTCAACGACTTTGTCTTGTGCGAATCCAATTGTTCCAACAAGAAGTAATAGTAATAATGTGGTGATTTTTTTCATTTTGTTGTTAGTTGTTTATTAAGGTACAAGGTAAGTATTAATTTTAAAATTTTCCAAACGGTTCTATCATAGAGTCCTATTCTAAATTGAAACTCGGCTGTTTAAAGGAAGAAAATGATCAGGGTCATAAAAAAGAATTCCGGAATATCAGAAATTGGTCGTTAACAGAAATGTCTCAAAACAGTGTTTTTGTATTGCAAAAGTGCGATTCAACCATTATCTTTAATCTAAATTCAAATGAACCTTATAAAATTCACTTTAGTCTGTCAGACCATATTATTATTGATTTTCAGTTCGCAAGATGGATTCGCTCAATATACATCGGCCCGGATTGGAGTCAATGGTTTGACTTGTTCTGCCTGCACCAGGAGTGTGGAAATGAGTATCAGAAAATTACCTTTCATCGATAATGTTGAAATGAATCTGGAGAATACAGATGGAATCCTGAAATTTAAAAAAGGATTTGATGTAGATATTTCAAAGGTAGCGCAGGCAGTAGTAGATGCAGGATTTTCAGTTCGCTTTCTTAATGCAGATTATATTTTCCCTACGTCAAACTTTTCTGATCCAAAATATAGTGATAATGGAAATATGTTTTATTTTCTAAGAAAACTACCTGTAAAAAAGGAAAATAAAATTCGCTTTATAGGGCCCAATTATCAAACGAAAAAGGAATTGGCAAAGTATAGAGCAGAGTTTCCTTCGTTGAATTTTAATGATAAGAAAATCTATTATGTTGTAATAGTAGAGTAGGACTTTTTAATTTAATCATGTTGTTCTTTTAAAAATTATTAGACCCACTTAAAATGAAAAAAATATACACAATTATTATTTCTGTACTTTTCTTTTTTAGTAATGCCTACTCACAGTCGTGGAGTTGGCTGAGCAGTACAGGAAATACTGGAAACGATCTTGTAAAAAATATCAGTTTCGATTCAAGTGGTAATTCATACGTAACAGGGATCTTTAAACAGACCATGTTTGCAGGACCGAATCAAATCTCAAGTTTTGGTGGAGATGATTTTTTCATTGCAAGCTATGATGAACAAGGATCGTTGCGCTAGGCCAGAAGTGGTGGCGGGACTGCAGATGATGGGTTCACAATTATTAGTGCTACCGATCCATTTGGGAATACGACAGTAGCATTGGGAGGAAGTGGATCTTTGCATTTTGGGGCATTTCACCTGACAAATATTCTGAATGACATTACTCTTCTAAGATATGATAGTAGTGGGAATATAATCTTTGCCACATCTTACGGAAGTATCAGTAACGATGTACCAATGGGCCTTGCATCAGATACATTGGGGAGTTTCTACGTTACCGGATTTTTCAATAATAATGCACAATTCGGAACTACTACACTAAGTTCATATGGCCTTACGGATTTTTTTCTGGCAAAATTTGATGACACTGGAAATCCACTTTGGGCAAAACGTGGTGGTGGTTCTTCTTATGATGCAGAAACCGGGGTTGCAATAGACACATACAATCATGTTTGTGTTACCGGATATTTCAATGATCTGGCCAATTTTGATGGCCAATTCGTAACCAGTGAAGGAGGCGATGATATTTTAATTGCTTCTTATGATCCCGACGGGAATTTAAACTGGATAAATACAGGTAAAGGCAGCGGGACCTATGACATTGGAAAATTGACGTTGACAGATATGGAAATATCTATGTTGCCGGCCAGTTTGAAGATACAATTACTTTTGGTTCATTTACTAAATCAAGTATAGGTTCAATTGATGCTTTTATTGCTGCTTGTGATAGTGCCGGTAATTTCAAATGGGTGAGTTCATATGGTGGAGGTGGTGAGGATGTTGCCTTTGATATAGATGTACTGGAAAATGGAAATATGTTTTTTTCCGGTTATTTCTCTCAAACAGCAAGTTTTGGAACTAACACTTTAATAAGTAACGGCGCTAAAGACATGTTTACGGCATGTAATCTGTCAAGCGGTTTGTTGTATTGGGTAAAACAAAATGGTGGTACCGGCGATGATATTGCCAGAAGTATCAGAGCCAGATCTGAGTCTGAATGTTTTGTTGGTGGTTCATACTCTGATTATGTCTCCTTCGATAATTTTAATTTTAATTCACTGGGAGGTCTGGATTTTTTTGCCGGAAAAATGAGTACCCCGGTTTCAGGTGTCCCGTTAATTTCTGAACAAACGACATTCTCAGTTTTCCCAAATCCTGTTATGACAGGTGACCTTGTAACGATCGATGTTTCTGCAATCGCAAAAGGCGAATTTTCTATTTGCATCTTCGATAATTCAGGAAGTCTGGTGATTGACAATACGATTAGATCAAATCATGCTACTCATACTTTCATATTCCCTTCGGTAAATGCAGGTCTTTATCACATGAGGCTAATAGACAGTAATGGGAAAATGTCAGTTGCAAGAATTATTATACAGAATTAAGTACAATGTCTGGCTGATTTTAATGAGGTCATTTTAAGACATAAAAAAAGGCTGCAATGTTGCAGCCTTTTTAATATTTATTTTTTCATTTTTTCTTTCTTCTCTTCATTCTCTATAAAGTCCCTGACTTTATCTGTGTCCAGTCTTTTTGCAATGATGTTTTTCTTTTCATCCAGCAAATAAATTACAGGAGTAGAGTAGATGTCGTAATAATTTCTGAAATTGGTGTTATTATAAAGATCAGAGACATTGATCCATTTAAGTTTGTTGTCGCGGATGAATTTTTTCCATAGTTCAACATCTGATTCAATGCCCACTGAAAAGACTTCAACGTTCTTGGACACTTTTACGCTATCATAGTAGTGTGAAAGTTTAGGGATTTCTGTTTTGCAATGACTGCAAGTTGGATCCCAGAAAACGAGAATAGTGTATTTCGCTTTTACATCATATAGTTTATGAATTTTGAAAGCTGTATCCGGCATGTGAATATCATATGCGGGTACACCAAGAATGTTCGGTTTTATTTTCATGACGCGCTCAAGGATCTTTGCCTGTAAAGCAGAATCAGCCCAGAATGCTTCCTTGGTCAGGTAATATTTTTCCGCAATATGAACGAAGATCTTATCATATCCCATGATATTGGAAGTTTCATAAAAGTTCGCCAGAGTTGCAACGCAATACTTAAACACTTCTTTATTCGCCCGAGCTTTGATGATGATCGTATCAATTGCCTGGATCAATGAGTCAGGCAGAGGGACTGTCAGCTGTTGCGTATATGTTTTGATCTTACTTTGTAATATCGGACTCCGGAGTAATCGTTCATCGCTGAAATCTACATTGTCGAAAAAATGTGATTTGAAATACCGGAATTGAAAAGTAGAATCTGTTATCACACCATTTGCATCTTTTGGCGCTTCAGGAACTTCCGGTTCTGACATCGTTTTAATGACCTTTGCCATAAAAGTGTTTGGATGATCTTTTACTATTTTCATCCTATAGGCTTTTACTTCCTTATCTGCATCATTTAGTTTTGCTCTGAGAAATTCAACAGAATCTTTATTATCCTTATTTGCATCCAACCTGGATTTGACCTGCTGTGTCTCTTTTGATTTAGCAATGATATATTTCTGGTGATCATTGAAAAGTGTATTCTCAACTGAACCTTTTACTTTCATATGTTCTACATAATCGAGAGTGTCTGTTTCAATTTCAAACTTTTGTTCATTCACGAGAATTTCGAAATAAGTTTTATTTGGGAGAATGACTAAGTAAATTCCACCGGGAAGTGAATCCGGGCCTTTGAAAGTTCCTGTTCCTGTCTGATCCAGTTTAATGGTATCACGGACATACTGCTTGTCACCATAGTGATTTCCCAGATATAAAGCGGAATCTTTCAGTCCGTGAATTTGAACCTTGATTTCATAACCCGCAGCAGCTTTTGCTGAAAGTGAATTAGTAAGAAAGCAAATGGCTGTTAATAGGACTGCGATCCAGTTAGGTTTTTTCATAGTGGTTTTGTTCTCAATTAATTTATTCAACTCTGAAATTTTGACTTTGGTTTCGCAAATTTAACAGAGTTGGATGAAGTATTGGTAAATAATTGCAGTTTTAGAACTCCCCGAACAGCAAAAAAGGGACCAAGTCCCTGATTTGCATTTTAATTTGTAAATATTCCTGATCCGGAATTAATTATAAGTTCCCCCTTAAAGCCTGTTCCCGTTCTATTGCCTCGAATAAAGCCTTGAAATTGCCTTTTCCGAATGATTTTGCACCTTTTCTCTGAATGATCTCGAAAAAGACAGTTGGACGGTCTTCCACCGGTTTTGTAAAGATCTGAAGCAGATACCCTTCATCGTCACGGTCTACCAATATGCCCAGCTTTTTCAGTGATTCCAGATCTTCATCGATCTTTCCAACACGAGCAAGTAGATCGTCATAATAATTTGAAGGTACCTTCAGGAAGTCAACACCACGTCGCTGTAATTCAGTTACGGTTTTAACAACATCATGAGTAATTACTGCAATATGCTGAACTCCTGCACCACGATAAAATTCGAGGTATTCATCGATCTGTGATTTTTTCTTTCCTTCCGCCGGTTCGTTGATAGGGAATTTTACAAAACCATTTCCATTGGAAACGACCTTACTCATCAATGCAGAATACTCTGTTGAAATATCATTGTCGTCGAATGTAATGATCATCTTAAATCCCATTACTTCTTCGTAGAATTTCACCCAGTCATTCATCTTTCCTAATTCTACATTTCCGACACAATGATCAATGTAATCAAGTCCGACACTTTCAGTCTCGAAATTAGGTTTTGCTGCAACATATCCAGGCATAAATGCGCCTTTGTAATTCTTCCGTTCAACAAAAGTGTGTATGGTTTCACCATAGGTATGAATGGAAGCGATCTTAATTTCTCCAAACTCATCCGACAAAGTCTTGGGTTGTGAATGAGCCTTAGCGCCACGTGACATAGTTTCGTAAAAGGCTTTTTCAGCGTCATCAACTCCCAGTGCAAGTACTTTCACGCCATCACTATGCTTCAGTACATGCTGACTGATTTCTGAATCAGGATTGAATGAAGTAGTTAGTACCAGTCTGATCTTACCTTGCTGAAGCACATAAGATGCTCTTTCCTTCACTCCTGTTTCAGGTCCCGCATAGGCAACCAGTGTGAATCCAAATGCTTTCTGATAGAAGAATGCTGCTTGCTTGGCATTGCCGACCCAGAATTCAATGTGATCGGTTCCCAATAGTGGTAGAAAGTCTTGTGACATAGTATTTGATTTATTGAGTTCTTGTAAATGAATTGCTTTTAGCAATACAAAAGTCGTGAATACTTATTAAAAAACAAATCAGTCATCCCATTGAATTAACTGATTTTTATCTCTTTTTAAGCAAAAATGCCATTCTGAAAATAGCATTTTTGGGACTAAATGAGATCAATTATTTCTTCTTGCCAATCTGGGCATTCCGTTCTTTTGCCATTTGTTCGAGCCTGGCCTGGAATCCTGATTTCTTTACAGGTTTTTTCTTGTTCTCCTGGATCTGTGCATGGATCTTATCTTCATCAAGAAAAGCCTTGAAAAGATATTGCTGACCGAAACCAATTACGTTGCTCAGGAAATAATAATAACTCAGACCCGCAGAATAATTATTGAAGAAGCCAAGGAATAAAATCGGCATCAGATACATCATCCATTTCATTTGCGGATTCGTTGCCGCTGT
>JBMQEM010000076.1:0-7192 GCA_049363815.1 Bacteroidota bacterium | reverse complement strand
TCAAAAACTCATACCCCTGATCGGCATAATAGCCGATGAAATCTTCGTAGAGGGGAATGGCTTTTTTGCCAAGGTTTTTCACCTTCATTTTGCCACGTATAACGTCGCTCAGGAGGTATTTGATGGGATTGGAAGTACGACGGGCAATGATGCGGCGTCCGGAATGTTCGTCAATGAATTCATTCGGATGTACATCAAACACCAGAGGCTTTTTGTTCATTCCTGTTTCCAGATTGAACAATCGTTGCTGCATCGAAGTGATCTTTGGAAACAGACGCATGGTTGTTCCAACAAAAGGAAACAGAAAAGCTGTCAACGGTATTTCTACCAATGAACTGTTTCCTTTCCTGAAAAGATTCTCCTCTGAAGTAAGGTAGGGCAAGCGTGGAGCACGAAGCCAGTTGAGTTTTTTCAAGCCGCCGAATGAAAGGAAAGCATCGAATCGTTGTGAAGCAACAGAGCTGTCAGATTCAAAACCGGTTTCGATCAATGCACGTGGTGTATGCTGGTTAACACGTAAAGCGGGAGCTCTGAATGAAACTACTTTTTGTTTACTGATGTCTTCCAGAATATTTTTTGAACGGAGAAGATGTTCTTTTTGCTGTTCAAAAGAAAGCACATCAAATGCCTGATCAACTTCATGAGTCCAACCATGCGATGCAACTTCATGGCCGTATGGTAAGATCATTTTAACAACATCAGGAAATTTTTCGGCCATGTCGCCGACAAAATAAAATGTACTTTTGATGTTGAATTTTTTATAGATCTCAAGCAACAAAGGCATTCCTTCTTCCAGAACTTTTACACCGGTCTCATCACGGAGTGTGTTGAACCAGATGCTATGAGTTTCGACATCGTTTGTAAGTAAGCAGTATTTAGGCAATGTGTTTTTTAATTAATTGATTTGAATTATTCACAAAATAAATTGTAATTATTTGGATGAATCTGTTCAAATACAAATAGCAAAACTGGCAAAGTAGAATTTTCATTGCGACCATTTTGGGGAACGTTTTACGTCAGGTTGCAACAAAAATTCTTTTTGCCGACAACTGTTTTTACAGAAAACAGGCGCCAGAGTTACCTCAAAACCGGTTTAAATGTCTCATTTTCCCCCGCTTTTATTGCACTTTTACGGCATGCACAGGCCCTATTGCCGAATTCTCTTGCATTTTCCATTCCAATACATTAGATTTGAGTATCAATAATTCAAAACACCACCACGTTCTGAATCCCGCTCTCCAAAAGGCTTTCGCCTGAGGTATTCAGAAAAAAATGCAGTGTACTCCTGCGAGCCAGTACATCAACCATAGAAGAAAAATAAAGCGATTAATTAAATAATTTAATTAATTAATTCGGAATTATTTTGCTCAATGTAAGAAATGAGCAGAATTATGAAACATAACATGAACACAGATCTTATGTTTGTTCCGGGAACGAAATAGTAAAATGAAAAAAGAGAAGAATACAAAAAATGTATTGCGTCAATTTTCGTTCCGCAACAATCCGGTTGTAGGCTCTTCTGCAATTGCCACGAAAAATTTCCAGCGATCCAAAAAACGTTCACACAACTTTCGTCCGCATCTTGAAAAGATCGGCGGGATGGATGCTGATGTGAAAAGATACATTTCCGATTTTTGTAATTTGAAAACGGAAGGAACTTTTGTCATGCGCTCATCAATTGCAGATAGCGTGAACAACCTTCCTTCAAATGCAAATACGATCATCAATCTGAAACGAATCAATGATGTTCGCGGTATCAATAATTTTTTACATAAAGTAAACGATCACCTGATCGAAGGTGGATTGTTCATCGGTTGTGTTGAAACAAAATATCTGAGAAAGCGCCGGATCATGAATCGCTTTCCTGCCGGATTATCACACTTATATTATGTACTCGATTTTTTCCTTAAGCGTGTCTTCCCAAAATTTCCTGTTACCCGTTCATTTTATAAAGTACTTGTAGGCGAAAGGAACAAAGTTCTTTCCCGTACAGAGACACTTGGACGTTTATATGCTGCCGGATTTGAGATCAAGTCAATGAAATTTATTGGCAAAAATCTTTTCTTCGTCGCTTCTAAGGAAAAATCACCTCTATTTGATTATGAACCGGTTTACGGACCGATTTTCAGGATGCGCCGCCACGGTAAAAACGGCAAGGTCATACATGTATATAAGATGCGTACAATGCATTCCTACTCTGAATACATTCAGAAGTATGTATATGATATGAATAACCTGGCCGATGGTGGTAAAATGAAAGATGATTTCCGTGTTTCTACTCTGGGTAAATTCTTCCGCCGGTATTGGATAGATGAATTGCCTATGATCATCAATCTCCTGAAGGGAGACCTTAAGATCGTCGGCGTTCGCCCGCTGAGTTCACACTTCCTCGGATTGTACTCTGAAGAACTTCAGGAAAAAAGACTTCACCATAAACCGGGTCTGATCCCGCCATTCTATGTCGATATGCCTAAGACAATGGAAGAGATCCAGGCTTCGGAAATGAAATATCTTATCGCACACGAAAAAAGTCCGTTCATGACGGACCTGAAATATCTGCTGAAAGCTTGTTATAATATCCTTATTAAACGGGCACGGAGCAAGTAAATATTAACGAATAACGAATAACGAATAGCGAATAACGAATAACGAATAACGAATAGCTCAACGAGATTAGTTCAAGGTCGCAACTCTAATCAACGACAATGAATCTCTGATCTCGATTTACGGATCTCGAATTTCAAAAACGAAAAACGAAAAACGAAAAACGAAAGACACAAAATACAACACGCCTAACGCCACTTATGTTCAGAAAGTTTACGCACACCTTTCTAGTACTATTTTTATTGCTTTCATTCAAGACCTCTTTTTCTCAGGAGGTTTATGTGCATGTAAATAATTCTGACCTATACGATTTTATTGACGAGCTGACCAACAGCAGGATCATCACTGTCAATACTGCCATTAAACCTTATTCAAGAAGTTTTATTGCCGGAAAATTGCATGAAGCAGATCTGCGCAGGACTGAACTGAATAAGCGACAGCAAGACGACCTGGATTTTTTTCTGAAGGATTATAATAAAGAACTTAAATCGGATAAGAATTTTAACAAGAGATTAGACTTACTCTATTATAAAGATTCTCTTTTTACTTTTTCTGTCAATCCGATCCTCGGATTGACTTATTTTAATAATGACAGCGGTTCTTTCTATCGTCGGTGGAATGGTGGAGAAATGTTTTCTTACATCGGAAAAAATTTCGGATTCTATGCTAGTCTCCGGGATCAGCATGAAAGTATCAGACTGAGTGATGCCGCTTACCTTAATCAGGCAGATGCCTCAAATTATAAACCGGATACAAAAGGCGGCGGTGATTATGATGAGATCCGGGGCGGTATGACTTACAACTGGTCATGGGGTAGTGTCGGACTTTTAAAAGACCATTTTGTGTGGGGTGATAATTATCACGGCGCAAATATTTTTTCAGGACATCAGCCTTCGTTCACACACTTGAAATTTCATATGAGTCCGGTGAAGTGGTTTGACTTTAATTATGTTCATGGATGGTTGGTTTCTGATGTTATCGATAGCTCCCGCTCATATTATAATGGAAATTCCATAAGGATCGTTTACCAGCCGAAGTATGTGGCTGCAAATATGTTCACATTTACTCCCTTGAAGAATTGGTCGTTTTCAGTCGGGAACTCTGTTATCTATAGTGATCAGTCAGTGAACCCTGCCTATCTCATGCCTTTCTTCTTTTACAAAACAGTCGATCATTCCCTGACATCTTCCGGAAGTAATTTCCTTGGACAGAATTCGCAATTGTATTTTAATATCAGTTCACGCGCAGTGAAGAAAATTCACTTGTATGTTTCTGCTTTCATAGATGAGCTTGCCTTAGGTCGCGCACTTGATTCAGAGAAGCATACCAATTTTGTGAGTTTAAAAGCCGGAGGAAGGGTAAGTAATATTCTTGATAAAAATGTGAGTGTTACTGCTGAATATACCCGTACAAATCCGGGAGCATATCGTCATTATCTGCTGACAGGAACTTATGCCAATTCTTCCTATAACATGGGCCATTATCTTGGAGAGAATGCACAGGAAATTTATCTGGCAGTTTCTGCTCGCCCGCTTCCAAAGTTATTTGTTGAAGCATCATATACAATTGCTCAGAAAGGAAAAGAATACAACTATACCGGAAGTTCAAGAGATACACTTGGCGATGGAAAGGGATTGCCTTTTATTGACCTGTTATACTGGGAAAGTTCTGAGATCGGCGTAAATGCACGGTATCAGATCATCAACGACTGTTGGGTTTATGCCGGAATATTATTAAGTGAAAAAACAGGAACAACTGCTCAACTGGATCAATATACTATGCCTTATTATAAAGGGAAGAAAACAACGATCTCAGTAGGAGCAAACATTGGATTTTAGATACGTCAGTTCAACAACATGTTGAATGAAATAATATAATAGCGGCATCGGCCGGCATATAGATCTTTGACATATTGAATGAAATTAGTATCCGTCCGTAGGATGGTTTAACGCTTAAAAAAATTCAACACTGAGAACACTAAGTTTTTAGCACAAGAGCACAAATGAATGTAATCATCAACATGTGTTCTTGTGAAAATTTTAGTGAATCTTAGTGTTAAAATTTTTCTAAGCGTTAAACTTTCTCTCGGATCGTGTTAATACATCTTCAAAAGCAATCCGATCAAAGCTGCCCCCAAAATAATGTAAGGCTCCTTTATTTTTTTGAAATTGTATAAAAGTAAAAATGAAGAAACAGCGATGACTCCTGATTGAATGTCGCCAACTGACCGGAGAGAAATTAAGATAGCTGCTGCGAATAACGATCCAAGAATGGATGCTGTAATACCTTCAACAAAAATTTTTATCGATGGGTTCGTTGCCAGCTTTCTGAAAAACGGTGCTGTGATGATCGTGATGAGGTAACATGGTAAAAAAGTTGCAACAGCTGCAACGACTGCTCCCGGAAATCCTGCAACAAGATATCCGATAAAACCTACGGTCATGATAAGCGGTCCGGGTGTGATCATTGCAATAGCAACTGCATCAAGAAATTGTTGTTCATTCAGCCATTGATGCTGGATCACAACACCGGCATGAAGAAACGGAACAATTGCAAGCCCGCTTCCAAAAACAAATGCACCTGCATTTGAAAAGAAGTAAGCGATCTTCCAAAGTGTACCTGTTTCAAATTGCCAGAACCCGATACTTCCAAGTATGAACAGATTTGCTTTCATATTCTGCATCCACTTAGGTGGCGACTTGATAGCCATATAAACAAGTCCGGCGCATAAATAAAGTATCGGCCCTTTCGCCGGATAATAAAAAGTAAAGACGAGCGAGATCAGGAATATGATCCAGAGCAGCCATTTCATCCGGAAAGATTCAATAGTGAATTTTCCGATTGATTTAAATGTAAGTTTTATTGCACTGGCGAGTATTATTCCGACAACTGCAGAACTGATACCATAAAAAATTGCCTGCATCCATGGTAAACCACCGAAGGCTTTATAAGCAATGCCAAGAAGAAGAACCATAAAAAATGACGGCGCAATGAAAGCAAGTATCGTCAGAGATGCACCGCGGATACCATAATGAATATATCCTAAGTAGATCCCTAATTGAGCTGCTAATGGTCCGGGCGATAACTGAGCCAGTGCCATTCCCTCATTGTACTCTTCTTCAGTGATCCACTTTCTTCGCTCAACAAGATCACGATAAATATAGGTGACCAATGCTACCGGTCCACCAAAACCTGAATAGCCAAGTTTCAGAAAGTATCCTGCAAACTGCCTGAGAGTAGCAATGTTTTTTCCGGAATGTGTTGCAGAGTGATCCATCAATTTCCTGCCGGCCGCGATTTGATATCCTTAAGAACTTTCTCCTGAGGAATTCTCGCAGCAGCATCTTTTACAAGTAATGTACGGGCCTGATTTTTCAGAAGATCATTTTCGTGATCGAATTCTTTAATTTCTGCTTCTGTAAATTTCAAAGAGTTCAAAGGATAATGGGTCTCATATCCAAACTGCAAAAGTGTTTCTCCGGCAATTCTCTCGAAGATCTCTATCTCCAGCGGAGTGAGTTTCTCTGAGTAATGTTGCTTATTGGTATTATCAACAGGACGAACCACATTCTTCCACATCTCACCGGCGGCAGCGGTATTTTTTGCTTCATCCGAAGTAAAGTAATTCAACATTGCATTGTCCCATTTTAAACCCATTTTTTCAAGAATTGGAGTCAGAGTTCTTTCAGGGTCTTCTATGAATTGCTCATAAAGAAGTACTGCTGATCGTTCTTTTCCATATTTGGTGATCACTGAAGTTGCGATCGCCTGTTCATTCTGCCATTGTTTGGCTAAATGATAAATATGCTTCTCGCCGACGATAGCTCTTTTAAAAGATGCAGCTACATCGCGACCATCCCTTACAAGATGTATATAAAATGGGTCTATCTTTTCCTTTTCAATGGCATCAGCAAAATATAGATTCGCCATGCTCTTACAACACCAGTAAGAAGCACCCTTCATTTCAGCCTTCAGCTGATAGATAGCTTTGAAAACCTGAACGAGAGTATTGTTCTCACAATAACTTCTGATCTTCTCTCTGTCAAATTCCATGTGAACCCATTTCACCGGGTTCGCTTCAACAAATCTCGCAACATCGTCAATCAGTAATCTGAAATTTGATTCAACAGAAAGATCACCATATGAGTGTAGCAATGGTGAAAATGTTAAAAGAATATGCGGAGGATGTGGAGCTTCAATCGACTTCAATTGGTTCATCATGATCCGAAGAAGATTAGAGCCTGATCGCTGAGTACCAATGATTAAAATTGAGCCGACCTTATTTGCCATTAATTTTTTATTTTGCGCAAAGAAAGAAAAATAAAGGCAATTCATAAAACCGTTAGTAGTACAAATTCTATAATTCAATCAAAGTCATCATGAAATCAATCCGTATTATTTTTTCATTACTACTAATTTCATCTTCCGTCTGCGCAGAAATCAAACCTGCACCCGGAGCCAAATTGAATTATAATCAGGTGATGCTTGAGTATGATCAGATTGAGAATGCAACTGAATATGTGGTCGAAGTTTCAGCAGGAACTATCGGTGGCGAAAACCTGGAGCGGATCAAAGAAATAAGAGACAG
>JBMQEM010000075.1:0-7203 GCA_049363815.1 Bacteroidota bacterium | reverse complement strand
CACCTGATGGTTCTGTCTATTTTATTGCACATGACAGAAACAGGGCTGATATACATGTGATAAGAAATCCTTTGATCAATAGTGTCAGGAATGGATCTGATGAATTTGATTTCAGAGTTTTCCCGAATCCTGCAAATGAGTTCTTGCATTTCAGACAGACTGCTGCAATGAAAAATTCATCTATCCGGATATTCGATTCTGCAGGAAGTATCGTTCATTCGAACGATAATTTCAGAGGAGACTCAGTTGATTTGAGGAATTTTAATAATGGCGTTTATTTTGTGAAGATGTGTACTGAAGATTTTATCAGTGTAAAAAAGGTGGTGATTCAACATTGAGTATGGGGACAAATTTATATCCAGAGCACAAGAGTAGTTACTATATATTTTATTCTAGTGTGGAATTCCAATGATATTAGTGGGACTCATTATTCTAAAGGAAACTTAACCGGGCAAACTGAAAAGTTAATTTTATTTTTCAGGAAATCGGTTTATTGACGATTTTATTTGATAGCTTTATTAAAGATCAGGAAATGTGTTTTTCAGCTAATGCAAGTTTCACTGCCGGAACTGTACTTACAGTAATTGGAGCTGTTTCAGTCAGGAAAGTAAAAGCTCCCTCTCAGATCTTCTTTGCAAGTATTCCGGTGCTGTTTGCAATCCAACAATTCTCTGAAGGATTTCTATGGTTGTCACTTACCAAACCTGCATTTGCTGACCTGAGAACCAGTATGACTTTCATTTTTTTATTTTTTGCTCAGGTCGTCTGGCCGTTTTGGGTTCCATTTGCTGTATTGAAACTAAAGCCAAAGAATGTAAGAAGTGTAATTGGCAAATTATTTTTGATCGCCGGTAGTTCTGTATCTTTATACCTTGGATACTGCCTGTTGAATTATCCCGTAAATGCCAGGATCGATGAGATGCACATTGCATACGATCAACTGTATCCGCAGTCTATAGCATTTATCTGTGGGATCTTTTATGTGATGGCAACGGTGTTCCCGCCTTTCTTAGCCGGAATAAAAAGAATGTGGATGTTGGGACTTTCAATTCTTATTTCATATTTGATCACAACAATTTTTTACAATGACTATCTGGTTTCTGTATGGTGCTTCTTTGCTTCTGTTATCAGCATTGCTGTTTACTCAGTTGTACATGAGTTTGTAATTGTTGAAAAGAAAGCGGTTTCTCAAATTGTGTGATCCGTTTTTAACAATAAGGTGCAATAAATATTAAGAAAAATGAAAAACAAATTTACTATTGAGGCCTTAGAGTTTGAAGAGTAAAATCCTATATTTGTTTTTCACACTGAACAGACTTTCATGGATAATGTCAGCATTATTGTCATCCTGCTTTTTGGAATTACATTTTTAGGAATACTCAGCAAAAAATATAATTTTCCATTTCCAATTGTTTTGGTTATTTCAGGAGTATTGATCAGTCTGATCCCGGGTTTACCTATAGTAGAGTTAAGTCCGGAAGTTGTCTTTCTCCTTTTTTTACCTCCTATTCTATACGCTGCAGCATGGAACACAAGTTGGCATGAATTCAAATTAGCAATTCGTCCGATCAGTCTGGCATCAATTGGATTAGTATTTTTTACTACTGCCCTGGTTGCTGTAGCAGCACATTTGATCATTCCCGGATTAAGCTGGCCATTTGCTTTTCTGATTGGCGCCATTGTTTCACCGCCGGACGCTGTGGCTGCGACATCAGTGACGAAAGGGCTGGGTCTAAGCCCGCGTCTGATCGCTATTCTGGAAGGAGAAAGCCTGGTGAACGACGCAAGCGGCCTGATCGCATATAAATACGCACTTGCTGCCATTACGCTTGGGAATTTCGTACTGTGGGAAGCAGGACTCAATTTCATTGTTGTTGCCTGTGCCGGAATTGCACTTGGGTTGACACTGGCCTATCTAATTCTGCAAATTCATAAGCGTTGGGTCTGTGACCCTGTAATTGAAGTAACATTGACTGTACTGACACCTTTTGCCGCTTATTTACTGGCAGAACATTTTCATTTTTCAGGTGTGCTGGCGGTAGTATCAGCAGGTCTCTATATTTCATACCGTTCGGGCGAAGCACTGGGTCATCAAAGCCGGATAATGGCCTATTCAGTTTGGGAGGTCATCATATATATTCTCAATAGTCTGATCTTTATTCTGATCGGTTTGCAATTGCGGAGTGTGCTTAAAGGGATCAGTCATTATTCAATTCCGGAATTGTTGATTTATGGTATTGTGATCAGTCTGACAGTGATCATCGTGCGATTCATCTGGGTTTATCCTTCAGCGATGGTTCCACGATGGTTAAGTAAACGGATTCGGGAGCGGGAACCATTCGATGCAAGAAACATGGTAGTCTTTGGCTGGGCTGGAATGCGGGGAGTTGTGTCAATGGCAGCAGCGCTTGCATTACCACTTACTCTTCCAAACGGAACAATCTTCCCGCACAGGGACTTGATCATTTTTCTGACTTTCTGTGTGATCCTTTCCACTCTGGTTTTGCTTGGATTGACCTTACCCTGGTTGATCAGAAAGCTGCAGATCGAACCACATTCTATCGTGCTGGAAGAATATACTGTCAGAACACAGATCGTATCAACTGCAATTTCTCATATTGAAGAAAATCTTTCTATGACATCTGATGAGTTACTACAGAATATTAAGAGTAAATACGAAGTGAAGTATAATCGTCTTCAAAAAACAGAATTACCAGCCAACTATTTTGGGAAAGGGAAGCAATTACCTCAAAGTGTATTCAATGAATTTACAAGGATTCAGGTCGATTTAATAAAAGTTGAACGTAAGGCTATTGAGAACCTTCATAGAAATGGTTTGGCAAGCGAAGAGATCTTGCGAAAGGTGGAACGTGAACTCGATCTTGAAGAAACACGTTTGCAAATGGAAATGTATGAGAATTAAATTATAAGAGTGTCGATATAAAATTTTAGGTTTCTTAGAAATTAAAATTACTATTTAAAGCCAAATTCAGGCGCGATTTTTTATTGAATTCAGAATGAAACTTGAATGTTAGTTTTTTATTAAATTCAATAAAAAGAACCATGATGAAGAGAAATAGTGTGCATTATTATTCCCATTTGTAATTGTGATATGATAAATTAAATTTATATGTTGAATGAATAGGATAATTTACAATATATTATTAGCTGACGATGATGAAGAAGATAGCAGCTTTTTTCAAATAGCTTTAGATGAACTTTTCTTTCCGGCAAAACTGAATGTGGTTCGAAATGGTGTACAATTATTGAGTTATTTGAAATCAAAAAGTTCACCGGTTATCGATATTTTATTTCTTGATCTGAATCTTCCATTAAAATCTGGGGTTGAATGTCTGGAAGAAATCAGAAATGATCAAAATCTTAAAAAACTGCTTATCGCAATATTCTCAACAAGTTTCCATTTGGAATATATTGATAATTTATATAAAATGGGTGCAACATTTTATATCCAGAAACCTGGAGATTTTTCTAAATTTAAAAAAGTTATTCAAAAGGCTTTGGTAAATTCAGCACAAATTGACAATTTGCAACCTAAGAGGGAGGATTTTATCATTAAGCCATAGTATCAGTCATGCAGAAAGCACATTCAATAGCAGAATACCAGTTTCTTTCCGGCGGTGGTGAAATGGGACAACTGATAAGAGAGAAAGACTGGAGTTCAACTCCCGTCGGAGATCCATCGGTCTGGCCTCAAAGTCTTCGTACCACTCTTAGTATTATTCTCAATTCAAAATTTCCAATGTTTCTTTTTTGGGGACCGGAATTGGTTTGCTTTTATAATGATGCTTATCGACCTAGTTTAGGTAATGATGGTAAACATCCAGATATTCTGGGTGGTCGTGCTGAAGATTTTTGGCAGGAGATCATGCATATTATCCGGCCTTTAATTGATACGGTTTTAACTACAGGGGAAGCTACGTGGAGCGAAGATCAACTTATTCCAATCTATCGTAATGGTAAGATGGAAGACGTTTATTGGACATTTAGTTATAGTCCTGTAATGGATGAATCCGGTAAACCAAGCGGTGTTTTTGTAACCTGTACTGAGACCACCGGAAAAGTTGTAGCTTTAAGAGAACTTGAAGAAAATACAAATCGTTATCTGAATACTATCAAACAGGCACCGGTAGCGATGTGCGTTCTGCGTGGCCCCGACTATATAGTTGAAATTGCCAATAATATGATGCTTGACATTTGGGGGAAGAAATCAAGTGATGTAATGAACAAACCCTTGTTTGTCGGACTACCGGAAGTAAATGGTCAGGGTTTTGATGAACTATTAAACGGGGTCTTTACCACAGGAATAAAATATGAAGGAGTAGAACATTCTGTAAGTTTACCTACAAATGGGAAAATTGAAGAAAAATTTGTGAATTTTATTTACGATGCATACAGGGAAAATGATGGAACAATTTCAGGAGTGCTGGTAATTGCTTCTGATGTTACTGAACAAGTACTTGTCAGAAAGAAGATAGAAGAAAACGAAGCAAGGTTAAATATCGTTATTGATGCCAGTGAACTTGGGACCTGGGAGCTGAATGTAAAGACAAAGCAGGTAAAGTATTCAAAACGTTATCTTCAGGTATTTGGCTATTACGAAGACATTGAATTATCCCACGATCAATTATTAAAACACCTTCATCCGGATGATCATAAGATCCGGGCAGCTGCGTTCGAAGAAGCCTATAGAACGGGTAATCTTTACTATGAATCAAGGTTGGTATGGAATGATGGCAGCATTCATTATATGGAAGGAAAAGGACGGGTGTTTTACGATTCAGAAGGTAAACCTGAACGTCTGGTTGGTACGATACGGGATATTACAGCTTTGAAGAATCATCAGAAAGAGCTAGAAGAAAGTGAAAAAAAATTCCGGGAACTTTCAAATTCATTAGAGCATATAGTGATTGAAAGAACAACACAGCTTGAAGAAAAAAACACTGAGCTTGAAAAGATCAATCGTGAATTACAATCGTTCGCATATATTTCAAGTCATGATCTCCAGGAGCCGCTTAGAAAAATTCAGACCTTTTCAACACGGATCATGGAAAAGGAAGTTGCAAATCTTTCAATTGAAGGAAAGGATAGTTTTCAAAGAATGCAAAACGCAGCAAGAAGAATGCAGACGTTGATTGAAGACTTACTTTCGTATTCAAGGACAAATTCCAGTGAAAGGAAATTCGTTTATACTGATCTCAATAAAATATTCAATGAGGTGAAAGAGGATCTTAAAGAAGAATTTCATATTAAAAATGCACAACTGAATTCAAATGTTCTGCCAACACTTTCAGTCATTCCTTTTCAGTTTCGTCAGCTACTTTATAATCTGATCAGCAACTCCCTTAAATTCTCTGATTCAAGTCGTACACCCGTTATCAATATAACAGGTGAAGTTGCTTTAGCCAAAAAATTCGATGAACCTGCTTTAATACCTGACAAGGAGTATTGCCTGCTGAGTATAACGGATAATGGTATTGGATTCGAGCAACAGTATAGTGAGAAAATATTTGAAGTGTTTCAACGTTTACATGGAAGATCAGAATATAAGGGAACAGGAATCGGATTGGCTATTGTAAAAAAGATCGTTGACAATCATCAGGGATTGATCCGTGCCCGGGGTAAAATTGACCAGGGAGCAACATTCGAAGTGTACATACCTACCACATGAGAAAAACGATATTTGCCTTTTTACTTATGAGTATTTATAATTTAGCCGGAGCACAATCAGTCTCTGTGATTGTTGATTCATTAACAAATACACACCTGAAATTGATTGCCAGGGAAGACAGAAGTTTTTTTGATCGATTGCTTGCACAAAGGAAAGAAGAAAAATTGTATGTCAGGCTTGATAGCATACATTATGATGTCGTGCTCATAGAAGAAAGTTACTCGCTAATGGATAGCCTTCGAACTATTACAGAACGCTATTTTTCTTATTCAGATACTGGTTTTATCCGTGAAAAGTCGAAAGCGGATACGGCATTCCTTCCTTTTCAGATGTATTCAATGGGCGATTCGCTTTCGGTATTAGCAAACTATTATTCAAGTTCAACTGTGGGGATGTATCCCTATGACCTCCTTGATTATTATTATTCTCTTCCTGAAATTCTGGAAAACTATTCTAAACTCAAGCCTGTTCAGGAATTATCTTATGATTCTGATCCGGCATGGCCTGGATTGGAAAGTGAAAGCCAATTCAATTCTGCCAAAAAAGAAATTGAGAAAAAGCTAAAACAGAAACTTAAAAAAACGTATCAGATAGTGACTTTCATAGACAAAAAGTCAAACAAAACGCTGGTGTCTTTTCAGCTGCCTGCTAAGGATCCAAAACTTGACCTGCGGTTTGTTTATTCATCTCATGATTGGTGATCAATTGAGTTAGTATCGTTTATAATTAATTTCACTTTCCTGTTCATTGGTTGATTTTTCCTGTTCGGCAACCTTTAGCATAATCATTATTGTTGAATTTTAAACATTGCCTGTGTAATCAATACCTGCATTGATACCTACATGGGCAAAGGTCATTGATGCGATTGATCAACCTGATTACATTTATTCATCGATATGAAAACAACTACACCACTAATCATTCTAATTGCATTTCTCATGAATTCCATTCATGCAGAAGCAGGCTCTTCAGCCACAAACTCATTTGGGAATAATTCTCCAGTGACTTTTATAAAGAATCAAGGTCAGTGGATTCCTGAAATAATTTACAAAGGAACATCTACCGCAACAAATGTTTCTTTGCTGAATGACGGGATCAGTTTTTGTAATGCCGGTGAAGAAATCGAGAATCCTGATGGATCGGAAGTGCATACGTATTATGTATGGAATCTCAGATTCTTAAGTACTACCGGATCTATCATTACCGAAGGTGAAAATCCTCAGGAAAGTAAGTTGTCATATCTTTTTGGGAATGATCCTTCGGAATGGGTCATCCATCCTGAAGAATATGCAAGTATTAATTATAAAAATATTTATCATCAGGTTGATCTTAAGTTCTATGGCCAAATGTATGACCTGAAGTATGATTATATTGTAAAGCCCGGTGGTTCGATTGCTTCCATTCAGTCAGCTTATGAAGGAATAGAAGAACTCACAATTAATTCAGTTGGGGAACTGGAAGTAAGGACACAGTGGCATACGCAAATTCAAAGAACTCCTGTTGCATGGCAGATC
>JBMQEM010000074.1:0-7209 GCA_049363815.1 Bacteroidota bacterium | reverse complement strand
CCACTTCTTACTTCTTTTTATCCTCATGAAAATAATATCTGAGATCAACTGTCAGATAACTTCCCTCTAAAAAACTAACAGCTCCGACATCTTTTCCCCTGAAAGTATACCTTGCTTTGTCAACAAAAATATAAGAAAACGGCCGGTGATAGGAAATGCCTAAATAGATCGTTCCGTTTTTTTCTGTACGGTATTCGAATCCTGCATTGCCATTCACAGCCGGATTGAAAATTTGTTTTCGTGAAGAAACGTGCGTGAAGTATTCGTCATAAGTAAGAATACTGCTGGCAAACATGTCGCATGCGGGACCCAGAGAAACATTTGCATAAATCTTTTCACTTACACGGGCGAAGATCATAGCATTAAGTGGGATCTCATATCCAATGATCCGGAACTCTGATTCACCCTGAAAGTCACCATCAGTAATGGTCAGTGAATATTTTCTTTTCACGTAATTTATACCCCCTTCAACAGAGACCAGTTCTGAAAACTGATGCCTGATGAGCAGTCCGAAACTAAATCCGGATGTAAGTTGGTTTTTGAATTGAACCCCGTCAAATTCATTTAACAGCGGTCCGGTACCAAGAAAGTCGATCGGAAAGATCGGTTTGTACTGGATGCCAACAGTTGTCAGACCTTTCTGTGCAAAGAGTGTTGATCCACAAAGGACCAGAAAACAAAATAAAAAACTCTTTGTCAAAAAATGCATAGGGATTATTGATTAGTCGTCTTCTTCAGTTTATCAAGATAACTCATGAAAGCGATCCAGTATTCCTGATTTCCCGGAGTTGCCGGCCACAAAACTTTTGACCCATGTTCTCCGAGTGAGTTCGGTAAATATTGAATTTTCAAACGGGAGTTAACATCCTTAAGAAGTTCTGTAACTGCATTTGCTTCTGCTTTTGATGAGGTAGCAAAGACAGGTTTCATAAGGGTTCGGATGCTGTTTCCGATATAATTTTTATCAGTAAAATATTCTCCCGGACTAAAAACTGCTGCAGCCATGATTTTATTGTTCTCAGCCGCAATTTTCAATGCAAGGGAAGCTGAATAACTACTGCCAACTATGATAATTGGTTTTTTATATTTTTCAAAGAGAAAGTCAACGGCAGCCAGGATGTCTTGTTCAGCATCTTCAAAAACAGGTTGCAAATGTTTTGCTTTGGCAGCATCAGCGGTTTCATTCGGGACATTGTTGATCGATTCCCCAACTCTTTGGTCAACAGCCAGACAATTGAATCCGAATTTATTCAGGCGGAGAGCTGTTTCAATATATTCACCACGACTGAAACGGTTTTGATGGCACAATAAAATCACCGGCAGATCGCTGCTTACGGGATACCAGTCTGCAGTAACCTTTAATCCGTCTTTTGCTGGAAAGGTAACTTTCAATTGAGCAGAGATCGTCTGAATTGAAAATACAAAGGCAAGTAACAGTAGAACTTTTTTCATGTGGAGGTCTTGAATGAGGTGGCAATATAATAAATTCCTGTTGGTGCCGGTTCAATTGAAGTTGTAAGTTTTTGACCATAATTTGTTACTTGCTTTTGATCAATAGAAAAGCGGATTTATGGAAAAATAGGATCGGTTGCTCTTGTCTTAAAATCAATCCTTATGAACAGAACTAACTTCCCTTACGAAGATCTGATCTTCGAAAACCGGAACAAGGCATATGGTGCCTATGACCTGAGAGTAAATTATGAAACAAACCTGATGAAGGCTTTTTTTATTGGACTGGGATCGCTTTCAGTTATTGCATTTGGAATTTTCTGGATCACACGATCAGCAAGTGAGGTAATAGTACAATTCAAGGAAACATCAAAGTTTGATCTTACAAAGACGTTTGTCATTGAACCGGAATTGCCAAAGGCGATTCAGCCTCCGGCACCTGTCAAAAGAAGTCAAACAATTCCTCCGCCAACTCCACCGATAGATCCTTTGTCATTCAAGATGGAAAAATTGCCCGTTGAACCAGTCGCACCTCCAAAAGAACCTGTTACTTCACCGGGACCTGTTGAACCACTGACAGGACCTGTTAATCCGGTCGGTACTTCAGAAATCTTTCCCGTAGCATCAATTTCCGGAACCGGAACTGTAAATAATTCGACTTTGATTTCAGTGAGCAGTGCAGTAGTCGACAAGCAGCCGCTCTTCCCCGGCGGTATGGATGGCTTCTATAAATTCCTGTCCAGAAACATGCGATTTCCCGATGAAGCAAAAAGGGAAGGGGTAAGTGCAAAGCTCTTTGTGTCTTTTGTGATCAATAAAGAGGGAAATCTGGTCGAAATCGAGTTTATTAAGAAAGCAGGCTATGGGATGGAAGAATCGGTGATGGCAGTTTTGGAAAAATCGCCTAAGTGGATACCGGGACAAGTGGGGAATGAGCAAGTGAATACAAAGATGATTCTGCCGGTCAATTTCAACCTCGTTCAATAAGTGTTTTTGGATTTCGTTTGACTAACAAACTAATGTTTAAAAATACAGAGTAGAGCAATCATGCAGGGAGTGGTTCTCAGTACTTTTGCTAGCTACTCAAATAGCATTCTATGACAGGATTTATCTTACAGATCACACAAACCGGCACAATGGCTGCTGACAGTTTAAACAGAGCAGCAACGACGATGACCCCACCCGTTGAGCAATCAATTTCATTGTGGGAAATGGCAGAAAAGGGCGGGCCGATTTTAATTCCGATCGCTATACTTTCTATTGCTGCATTCTATATTTTCTTCGAAAGATATTTTACGATCCGCAGACTATCGAAAGTAGACAGGAATTTCATGAATCAGATCCGTGATTATGTTCACAGCGGAAACATTGAAGCAGCCAAGGCACTTTGCCGTAATACAAACACTCCTGTTTCAAGAATGATTGAAAAAGGAATTATGCGACTGGGTAAACCGGTGAAAGAAATTGAAGGAGCCATTGAGAACGTTGGTAAACTTGAGATCTTTAAGATGGAGAAGAATATGAATATCCTCAATTCCATTTCAGGTATTGCACCGATGTTTGGTTTCCTTGGAACGATCTTTGGGGTAATCAAGATCTTCTATCAGATCGCTCAGCAAAATAGTTTGGAAATTAACACTATTTCGGGTGGACTATACGTTAAAATGATCTCATCAGCATCCGGATTATTGGTTGGTATGATCGCATATGCGGCTTATCACTATCTGACATTCATGATCGACAGAGTGATCAATAAAATGGAAGTAAATGCAGTTGAGTTTATCGATTTATTAGAAGAGCCTGTTAAAGGATAAAATAAAAACAAAAAGTCATGAATTTAAGACGAAGAAGTCGTGCATCAACTGAAGTGTTTTCTGCTTCATTGAATGACATTATGTTTTTCCTTTTGCTGTTCTTTCTGATCACTTCAACAATGGCAACACCAAATGTGTTGAAGCTTTTGTTGCCGAATGCAAAGAGCAGTAATCAGGGTTTTAAACATCCGCTTACAATATCTGTTACAGAGGATCTGCAGTATGCAGTGAACAATACACCTGTTACACAGGATGAACTGGAAGCAACATTGACCTCTATGATCGCAGGTCAACCTGATCCGACTGCATTATTGAAAGTTGATAAAACAGTACAGGTTCAAAATCTTGTTGATTTGCTCGACATTGGAAATCGGTTAAAGATCAAGATGGTTTTAGCAACACAAACATCTAAGAAATAAAATATGAATGCGAACATCCGTTCCCGCTCGATGATTTTATCGGTTGCTGTTCATGCGGGACTGTTTTTAGTTTTACTTTTCACGATGTTGAAGACACAGATACCGCCATTTCCGGAAACGGGTGGAAGCGGAGGGGTGATTGTCAATATTGGAACAGTCGATGAAGCTTCAGGAGATGTTCAGCCTATGGCAGAAGTAATATCAAAAGATCCTGTAATTCAGAAAGTGCCACCGGCAACTGCACCTGAAGAAGACATAGCAACACAAGATCTGGAAGAGGTAAATATACCTCCTGCAAAAAAAGTGGATGTCAAAAAAGATGTCAAGCCAACGAAGACTGAAGTAAAAAATACTACCAAGCCGGCAGAACCTGTTAAGACAGTAAACCCAAGTGCAATTTATCAGGGTAAAACAACTGCATCAAAGTCGCAGGGTACCGGTTCAGGAAGCGGTGATCAGGGTGATAAAAACGGAGATCCATTTTCAAAATATACCGGTAAAAATGGTAATGGTACAGGAACTGGTGGTGGTGAAGGAACCGGTATCGGAAACGGGACAGGCAAGGGAATATCCTTCTCCCTCTCAGGAAGAAAACTGATCCGTACACCGCAGATCACTGATCATTCGCAGGAAACCGGAAAAGTAGTTGTTGACATTACCGTTGATAAAGATGGTAATGTAGAAACTGCAATCCCCGGTGGACGAGGTTCAACTACCACAAGCGCATACCTTTTTCGTCTGGCCAAAGAAGCCGCTATGAAAGCAAAGTTTAATCCAAGTCCGGAAGGTGCGGATATTCAGAAAGGGACTATTTCGTTTGTGTTCCTGGTGCAATAAATTACCTAGGGAAAAAAATAAAACACTAAGTTCACAATAAGACCACTAAGTTTTCCGTGTTCTTTTTGTGAGCTTAGTGCCTTAGTGTTTTATATCTTTTTATTCAATAATTACCTTTCCACATTGTATTCCCAATTCACTTTTCAAGGATATAAAATAAACCCCTTCCGAAAATCCATCAGTTGAGATTGAAAAATTATTTACACCAATATTTGACATCAGATTTTTAGAATATACTATTTGACCAAGCGCATTGCTGATTTCAATTGCAGATCTAGTTGTGGTTGCAGAATTAAATCTCAAATTAAATTTTCCATTCACCGGATTTGGATAGACTTCAAGATCATCTTTAGCAATTAAAATATTTTCTTCTACACCAGTCACTTCATTTAAATCACCGGACTTCATCCCACTTCCAAAACTCGTTACCCAGATCTTTGTATGATCATACGGATTAAAGAAAACGCGCTCAGGCTGACGGAAAGGATAGGATAAGACATTTGTCCATGTTGGAGTCAAAGTATTCATATCTTCCGAATACCACAAGCCTTGTATTTCTGTTGTCAGATACGCTTTATTGAAATTGTCCGGATCAAAAGTAATTGAAGTAACACGGTCAAATTGTGAACCTGTTAACTTCGTCCAGCTACTACCACGATTTGTTGTTTTATACAATCCACCCAATCCGTTTGGCGCACCACCCCAGCCACTGAATACACATACATACCATGTATTCTGTGTTACATCATTCGGGTCAATCACGATATCTTTTGTCCAGTAGTGCATTCCGTTATCGCTTACATCTGTCCAGGAATTCGCAACCGGGTCATAAATAAAAACGCCTGAGCTTGCAGTGAATGTGCCACCTGAATTTCTTCTTCCTGAAAATGTACATACAACTTTTCCATCATTCAGAACCACAATACTTGCAGGATGTCCTTCTGTCCGCGGAGGATTTGAAAGCTTGGTCCACGTGGATGTTTGCAAGGTGTTAAGATCATTCGTCATGTAAATTCCTCCTTGCTGACTTCCCTGAGTCCCGCCAAAATGAATCACTGACGCATACATTCTGTTCTGATTATTTGGATCAATTGCTATCCAGAATACGGGATGATTGAAGACATGAAGATTGGTCCATGTGGCGCCACTATCTGTTGAGAATACAATTTTCCCATTACTATCATTAGCGTCAAGTTGAGCATCTGCCAGTCGCGTACTCTGATACATATCATGAATGTTGGAACAAGCTGCATAGATGGTACCGTTCGTTCCTTGTTCAATTCTGTAAATTGAATTGACAGAAACGCCGGTATACTGAAAGCCCCAGCTCCAGCCCATATCAGTGCTTCTGATCAAACCGATATCACTGAAAGCACCTAGCATATTGTTTGGTGAAGTCCACAGTACCTGCCAGCTTGTAGTATTCTCAAGTCCGATACTGTGATATGCACGATGTTTTGGCGTAGGACTTCCTGCAGGATTTTCATCATCATGATCCACATAGGCTTGTCGCCAGTTATTTCCGCCATCGCTGCTGATCTGAACGTTAGAGTAATTACTGAAAACTACCCGTGATGAATTATAAGGAGCCGCTGTAATTCCAAAACACGTTTCGCTCCAGCCAAAATTTTTATCACCTTGATATCCCTCCCAGCCGGTGGTAATGTTGGCATTGTTGATGGTTTGATAAACGGATGACCAATTCGTCCCACCTGTAGTTGATCTTAAAACAAGAGGTGCGCCGTTTGCATCATCGTTTCCTCCCAGATAAATTGTATTGATGTCATTCCACGACATGGTGCAGTACATAATAAAATCATTCGAGAAATTTATGCCTGAAGATCTGTCGACCCATGTTCCATTGGCATTATCCATGGTATAAACAGCCTTTGCAAATCCGTAATAATCCCATGGCTTGATTCCATTGTAGGTATCACCGATATCAGAAGCAATGCAAGTGAATCGGGTTGTTCCTCCGTTTTTTCCGGCAGCAAAGCTCCAGATCACTTGTCCGGCTGCAATGCCAGTGGTTGTCATTACTGAAAATGAACTTCCGCCATTGGATGAATGTAGCAGACCATCATTTGTTCCTATGTAAATATCATTTCCGTCAAAAAAAACTCCGCCGACTATTAATCCTGCTCCCATTGAATTGGCAGTCTTTACAAGATTGAAAGAGGTTCCGCCGTCATTAGAAATAAGAATGTGACCGTATGCCCCGACAATAAATTGATCCGGATTATTATAGTTTGCTTTGAGTGAGTAAACAGAGCCATAAGTGTTGAGATCGTAAGCGTTTATCGTCGACCATGTACTTCCGTTGTCTGTTGTCTTTACAGGAAATTCATTGTTGCCATCGTTGTAAATATTGTAAGCAGTCAGGCCGTCGTTGGTAAATTCAAATGTTGAATTTGAAGAAACATTTAACTGCCGGAAATCGCTCTGCGAATAGTTCATCCCGAAATTAGTTGAATGAAAAGATTGACTCATGTCGCAACTGACATAGAATTCGTCATCATTTCCGGGATTGATCGTTGGAAAGAAAAGAGCGCCACCACCACCAATGCCATGCGGATAAAATGCTACAGGTTGGGAAGAAACGGACAATACAAGAAGTAAAATTTGTCCAATGAGGAGTAGTTTAATTTTCATTTCACAGGTTTTAATATTAGAAACGTAAATTGACGTTT
>JBMQEM010000073.1:0-7250 GCA_049363815.1 Bacteroidota bacterium | reverse complement strand
TTTACGTTATATTTTTTTTTCTACCGATATGTGACCCTCTGGGGTCTCGCTTGAAATGTTTGTGTGAAATTTTATTTATTAGGAAGCATTTGCTATCTCTGGAAATGCCATACAAGTATTTACAGCAACTTTCTCCCTCAAAATCCTATCTTTACCCCCTGATTAACCCAAAAAAATGGAAAGAAAAGTTCGTGTACGTTTTGCTCCCAGTCCCACAGGGCCGTTACACATCGGAGGAGTAAGAACCGCATTGTATAATTATCTTTTTGCAAAAAAACATGGTGGTGATTTCATTCTTAGGATTGAAGACACAGACCAGAACCGGTATGTTCCCGGAGCGGAAGAATACATCATTGAATCATTGAAGTGGTGTGGAATAGAACCTAATGAAGGAGTAGGTTTCGGAGATGGTATGCATGCGCCTTATCGTCAAAGTGAGCGAATGGCTATCTATCGTCAGTATGCTGAGAAGCTGGTAACAAACGGTTTTGCCTATTATGCCTTCGACAGTGAAGTCGAACTGGATGCTTTACGGAAAAAAATGGAAGCGGAGAAATCCGTATTCTCCTATAATTCAAAAACGAGAAAACACCTGGTGAATTCGCTGACACTATCAGCGGAGGAAACCGATAGACGTATTCATGCCGGCGATTCATTTGTGATCCGTTTACAGATTCCTGAGAATGAAGAAGTAGTAGTGAATGATCTGATCCGTGGAGAAGTCCGTGTACATTCATCACAACTCGACGATAAAGTTCTTTTCAAGAGTGATGGAATGCCGACTTATCATCTGGCAAATGTTGTCGATGATTTTCTGATGCAGATCACACACGTGATCCGTGGTGAAGAATGGTTGCCTTCTGCGCCATTGCACGTTTTACTCTATAGGTCACTTGGATGGGAAAAAGTAATGCCGCAGTTTGCGCATCTTCCATTGTTATTGAAGCCGGATGGAAATGGAAAACTCAGTAAACGTGATGGCGATCGTCTTGGCTTTCCTGTCTTTCCGTTGAACTGGACAGATCCTGTCACAGGAGAATTATCATCAGGATACAGAGAGAAAAATTATATCCCTGCTGCATTTGTAAACATGCTTGTACTTTTAGGATGGCATCCGAGTGGAGACAAGGAAATTTTTACAATGGAAGAATTGATCCACGATTTTTCACTGGAAAGAGTAAGTAAAAGCGGAGCAAAATTTGATCCTGATAAAACGAAATGGTTCAATCAGGAATATTTACGTCATGAGCCAATTGATAAACTGGTTTCGCTTCTCAAGCCAATGATCATTGAAACATACAAAATAGCTGAAGGTGATAAAAGATTGTCGAATGAATATTTATCGAAAGTAGTTTCATTACTTCTTGAGCGTGTCCAGTTTGAAAATGAGTTTGCAGAAAAAGGAAGTTACCTATTCATTGTGCCTACAGAATACGATCAGGATGTTGTTGCAAAAAAATGGAAACCCGGTTTTGAAAATTTCTTCACTGCTCTTTCTGCTGAATATGGAAAAATGAATTCATTCACTTCAGCAGACATTGATGCGAAAAATAAAGAAACAGCTGCAGCCAATCAATTAAAACCCGGTGAGATATTGCAATTGTTACGCGTAATTGTCAGCGGCTCAGGTACAGGTGTCGATCTGTTAGGAATGATGGAATTGCTGGGCAAAGAAGAAGTCATAAATAGAATTATTACTGGAGTAAATAAAATAATGCAGTCGATGACTGCAAAATCATCTTAATTATGTCAATCGAAAAAGGTCCGAACTTTCTTGAAGAGATCGTTGCGGAAGATGTGAAAAATGGAAAACATGGTGGCCGTGTACTTACACGTTTCCCGCCTGAGCCGAATGGATATTTACATATCGGTCATTCAAAATCTATTTGTCTCAATTTCGGTCTGGCGCAGCAGTTTGGTGGAAAAACTAATCTTCGTTTCGATGATACTAATCCGGTAACAGAAGATACGGAATATGTTGAAAGTATTAAGAATGATATCCGTTGGTTAGGTTTTAACTGGGCCAATGAATTCTATGCTTCCGATTATTTCGAACAACTTTATGAATATGCTTGTGAGTTGATCAAAAAAGGATTGGCTTATGTTGATGATTCTACAGCGGAGGAAATTGCTGCAATGAAAGGTACACCTACCGAGCCGGGAAAGAATAGTCCGTACCGCGATCGTTCTGTTGAAGAGAATCTTGATCTCTTTGCAAGAATGCGTGCCGGTGAATTCAAAGACGGCGATAAAACGTTACGTGCGAAGATTGATATGGCTTCGCCCAATATGCATTTCCGTGATCCGTTGATGTATCGCATTCGTCATGTTGCACATCATCGCACGGGAAACAAATGGTGTATTTATCCGATGTACGATTATGCACACGGACAAAGTGATTCGATTGAAAACATTACTCATTCAATTTGTACACTCGAGTTTGAAGTACATCGTCCGGTTTACGATTGGTTTATAGAGAAGCTTGGAATTTTTCCAAGTCATCAATATGAAATGGCACGTTTGAACCTTACCTATACAGTAATGAGCAAACGTAAGTTGTTGCAATTGGTAAATGAGAAACATGTCAGTGGCTGGGATGATCCGAGAATGCCGACATTAAGTGGATATCGTCGCAAAGGTTATACTCCTGAAAGTATCCGTGAATTTTGTGACCGGATTGGAGTAGCAAGGCGGGAGAACATGATCGATGTCGGACTGCTTGAATATTTTATTCGCGAAGACCTGAATAAAAAAGCGAACCGTGTAATGGTGATCACAGATCCGGTCAAGTTGATCATCGATAATTACGAAGCGGGAAAAGTTGAAATGCTTCATGGTGAAAATAATCCGGAAGCCGAAGATAAAGGAGGCATGCGGGAAATTCCATTTTCAAAGGAGTTATGGATCGAACGTGATGATTTCATGGAAGAGCCGGCGAAAAAATATTTCCGTCTCGGGCCCGGACTAAAAGTAAGATTGAAACATGCATTTATCGTTGAATGTACTTCTTTCAAAAAAGATGCAGAAGGAAATGTAACAGAAATTCACTGTAACTATTTCCCTGAAAGCAGAAGTGGAAGTGATACAAGTGGTATCAGTGTTAAAGGCGTGATCCATTGGGTAAGTGCACCACAGGCCATCCTTTGTGAGTTGAGAATGTATGACCGTTTGTTCATTCCTGAAGATCCATCGAATGCAGAAGGAGATTTTAAGGATCATATCAATCCGAATAGTCTGGAAGTAATTTCGAACGCTTATGCAGAGCCAGAACTCAGGAAAGCTAAAGTAGGAGACAAGTTCCAGTTTATACGCAAAGGTTATTTCTGTATGGATCCTGATTCAACAGAAAAGAATCCTGTGTTCAATAGAACAGTTGGCTTAAAAGATTCCTGGGCAAAAGAAGCCGGTAAAAAATAATTTCATGTTGTAAAAAGAAAAAGATGGGAATCATTAAAGTCGGACCGATCCGGATGTATGCTTATCATGGATGTTTACCGGAAGAAGCAAAGATCGGTGGGCACTACGATGTTACAGTTGAAATAGAAACTGATTTTTCCGAAGCTGAAAAAAACGACAATCTAAAAGCAACAATCGATTATTGTGATGTGCATACCATTGTAGTCAGAGAAATGAGGATCCGCTCCAAACTGATCGAGCATGCTGCAGCTCGTATTGCAGATTCGATGATGAATGAGCTCAAAGGCATAGAACAGCTAAGTGTCGAAGTAACCAAAATGGCTCCTCCGATGAATGGTGATGTAGGGATGGTTTCAGTAATTGTTGATCGACAAATTTGATTAGGTTAATGGTCAAAGTTCAAAGTTGGCTTCGCAGGTGACTACAAAACCAACTTTGAACTTTGAACCTTGATTCCTGACCTTTGAACCTTGACCTTTTAAAAATGACTGCATCCATATCCGACCTGAACAAACAACTCCAGAAACTCCCGCCCAAGAAGGTGGCGGAAATCTGTGTCCGGATCTCAAAGCATAAGAAAGAAAATAAGGAGTTGCTTGACTATTTGCTGAATGAGTCAGACGATGAAGAAAGTTTTCGTGACAGGATCAAAGCTGAGACAGAGCAACAGTTTGAAGCGATGAACTCAAGTAATTTATATCTGGCGAAAAAGAGTTTGCGCAAGATCCTGCGGACGATAAACAAAAATTGCAGATTTTCAGGTAACAAGGAAACAGAAGCGATACTGCTTATTCATTTTTGTAAAACCCTGAAAGCTTCCGGAATCCGTTTTTACGAAAGCCAGGTATTGATCAACATGTATTCCAACCAGCAAAAGAAAATTGCAACGGCAATTTCGAAGCTACACGAAGACCTGCAATTCGACTATGAGAAGGAGTTGAACTCTCTTTGATCTTTAGTGCACAACTATGAATTTTTTAATGATCTGAAGTCCGTCTTCAGAAGTGATCTGTAAAAAATAGATCCCGTCAGGAAATAATTCAGTTTCTATTGTGATCTCGTTTTCATTTGAAGTAAACTCTCTGATGATATTTCCGGTAATTGAAGTGATTGTGAAATTCAACTTTTTATTTGCTTTAAATCCTGTCAGGACAATTTTTTCACTCGTAGGTACAGGTGAGATCTTTATTTCGGAAAGATCATTTATAGGGACAGAAGTGATCAATGACCCGGTGCTGTCGGTTTTAATTAAATAGAAATATGTTTCTCCGGTATTCTGATCCGTTGTTGTATTCAACACAGAGATATCTCCGTTGTTTCCAACTTCAACATGAGATGCATTGTTAATCCCAAGTCCGGTGAATTCTTTTGTCCACAATGAATCTCCGTTTTCATCTGTACGGAGCAGTACAACTCTGTAATCAAAGAAAGTTCCTACCGGGGGATAAGCAACTGTTCCGACAGCAATAAAACCACCATCAGGCATACTTTGAATTGAACGAAAAGAATTTGAATTTCTGAAATCATATTCTTTCGACCATAAGCTGTCACCGGCGGAATTTAGTTTCATCATTAAGATCCGGTAGTGTAGGGAAGGGTTGCCATACGTTCTGTAACCTAAGATCATGAAACCGCTGTCAGCAGTAGCACACATTGACCAGGCAGCTTGTCCGGTTTCGGCAATTGAATCGTACCGGAAATCTTTGTTCCATAGTCCGTTTCCGGTCGAATCAATTCTGCAAACACGTAAGTGCGGATAAGGAGTATCAAACGAACCGCAGGCAACAACAAAACCATCATCTGTTTTTCTAAGTGCTGAATTGCTGCAATCAGAAACTTTGCCTATAGGATAATCCCAGTTATGATTCCACAAACTATCATATGAATGTAAGCGTAAAAATTCCTGAAACGGATACTGATCGTTCTCAAGAAATCCGATATGTTGATGATCGAGCATTTCAACAGCTAGTCCGTATCTGCTGAAAGGGGAAGAACTTAGTGACGTTGTATTGATCAGATTTCCTGAGGAATCGCAATGTGTCAGTACTGCAATGGGCGGAGGGCTGATGCCATAACTGCCCGCAAGGAAAAAATCACCGTTTGCCTGGATCTTTATACAATCGGCACTTGCATCCGGATATAGACGTGACCACAGAGTATCGCCATGCGAATTTGTCCGGATCAGATACCCTTCACCATCTGATGAGCCGGAAAGCAAATATCCATTATCTGGAAGTATCTGAAAGTAGGAAGCGGCATTATTTCTACCGGGGATACCGTAAAATTTTTCAAAATAGGTTTGTGCATTTGCAAATGTTGCTGTGAAAACTATTAAAAGAAATAGAAGTTGCTTCATAATTAGGATGTTTCTCAAATATACAAAATGAACCTATTGGTTGTATTGTACTTTTCGTAAAGGAATTATAGCTTTTCATGTAAATAAGTAACTTTGTTCAGATCATTACTTAATTTGCCTCAAAATAATCCGTCAATGCGTGTTGCCAAGTTTTTTTTCTTATGGTTAGTCCTGACGGTATTATTTTGTTTTTTCAATACATCATTTAAGTTTTATCCGGTTCTGATACAAGCCCTGAATTCCGGATTGTTTACTATTGGATTTTATTTTTCATATCATGTTCTTATTAAGCAGTTTTTTTACAAAGGACACCAGGTAGTTTTTGGAGTTCTTTATTTTTTGGTAATAGCTACTCTGAGTGTGATCAGTATTTTTGGAAGTTATCAGATCTATGTCTGGCAAAAGAATAAATTCTTTGTAGATAATTATTGGAATGAGCCCGTATTTTTCACTTCCAATTTTGTCCTTGTATTATTGGTCACATCGACCTTGCTTAGCTTTCAGTTTTTAAGAGATAAGATGAAAGTTCAGACTGAATTGGAAAATCTTGAAAAAGAAAAGTTGAGTGCCGAGTTGAATTTTCTTAAAGCTCAGATCAATCCTCACTTTTTATTCAACTCTCTAAACAATATACTTTTCAAAATAGACAAGTCAAATCAGGAAGCCCGGGAGACCTTGCTGAAGTTTTCAGAAATGCTGCGTTATCAATTATATGAATGTGGTTCTGATCAAGTAGAAATTGAGAAGGAGGTTCAGTATATTCGTAATTATATTGAGATACAGATGATGCGGAAGAATGACCGTTATTCCTGTGAGCTCACTGTAACGGAAGATGTGAATCGGTTTCATATCGCTCCGCTTTTACTGGCTCCGTTCATTGAAAATGCATTTAAACACATCAGCAACCATGGTTCCGGTAAAAATTCGATCCGGATCCTGATGGATTATAAGGATGAGAAATTTATTTTTTATATTTCAAACGACAAGGATAGTCATCTTGTCAGTGAGTTTTCAGAGAGCAATGGAATAGGTCTTGCGAATGTAAAGCGGCGTCTTGCTTTATTGTATCCTCAAAAGCATGAATTGGAAATTATAAATACGGATATTAGTTTTAGTGTTGAAATGAAAATGAATGTTGAAAAATGGAGAACAGGAAACTAAATTGCATTGTAATTGACGATGAGCCATTGGCATGTAAAGGTTTGGTAGAGTATATTCAGGAGGTCGACTCACTGAATTTGATTGCAGTAGTGAATTCCCCTGCTGAAGCAATTAAATACTTGCCCAAATCGGATCTCATGTATCTTGATATCAATATGCCGAAGATCTCAGGAATTGATTTCCTGAAACAAGTCAAAAATCCACCCTTAACGATCATAACTACTGCTTATCAGCAATATGCTCTGGAAGGTTATGAACTGGATGTTATCGATTACTTATTGAAACCAATAAGTTTTCAGCGATTCATAAAGGCCAC
>JBMQEM010000072.1:0-7256 GCA_049363815.1 Bacteroidota bacterium | reverse complement strand
AAGTGAAGTGAAGTGAAGTGAAGTGAAGTGAAGTGAAGTGAAGTGAAGTGAAAAATTAGCATTTAAAAAAAATCGAAATTGCTTTCCAATACACAACTCCTACAATTAAAAAAAGTCGAGTTTACAAATACAGTCTAGTTATACGTTATTCGTTAAGGCATAAATTAATGATGTTTTTTGGTAAACCAGCGTTTTAAAAAGAACTCTCTTTTATTTTCATTCCAACGCTTTGACTTTCGCTTACTTGCTTTCATCATTTTCTTAGTGTTCTTAGCCTGCAATTTCTCGTGCCGCTGCTTTCCTTTTTCAATTCCTTTGGCAGCTTCCTTTTTTTGCTTTTCTTTCTTTTTGTCTGCTTTCACCTGCTGGCTGCTCCCGCTGTTTGGCTTGGGCGATCGCGCATCCACATCCTGAGAAAATGAAACGAATGGCAAAGCGCAGATAACAAGAACAAGCATACCTTTCAGTACCATTTTAATTTTATCCCCAGATCTATTTTCCATTTTTCTTAAGTCTTTCTATAGAGTTAATCTTGACGTTCCTCAAACGAAATTCAATTAATTGTATTTTATTGGCACCTCAACTCCTTATTTGCAATTCCATTCCGCATTGCGGACAAGTTCCGGCTTCTTTTCTGACAACTTCGGGATGCATCGGACAAGTATACTCAGATTCGCCGGATTTCTTTGACTCTACAGCTGTAGAATCTTTTACTTGAGAATTCTCCTTGTTTCCGGAATTTTTACATGAAAACAAAATAAAGCCTGATATCATCAGAATAGTTAATCTGTTCATACGTTCTATAAGATTGATTATCTTGCAAAGGTAATCAATGCCATACAAATTTGACGATGAAGTTTCCCATTAAAAAGTTATACTTACTAATACTGATTGTTATCATTCTTCCATCTTCCGGATGCAAGAAATCTTCTGTTAATGCAAATTTTCCTTCTGTAAGTGTCAGTAAGTTTGTTTACATGAACCTTCCCCCTTACAATTACCTGCAAATTGTAGGCAATTATATGTACATCGATGACGCAGGTTACAAAGGTCTTATTGTTTATCATCGTTCGATCGACGAATGGGTGGTCTTTGACAGAGGTTGTACTTATGACCCAACTAATGCAGATGCATTATTAAATGTAGTGACAGGGGGATTAACAGTAGAAGATTCTCATTGCGGCTCGAAATACAATCTGGTCGACGGCTCCGTCATTTCAAGCCCGGCAACAACTCCTATGAAACAATACCGCGTAGATTATGATCAGGCGGGCCAAAAGCTTTATATTTATAACTAATTGTGAATAACTAATAACTAATAACGAATAACTGCAGTTTGGAAATCACCTCCAGACTGCGGTTATTAGTTATTAGTTAGTTTTTAATTACTGCAGAAGAATGTATAATCTGCCCGGCTTGTTTTATTTGTAACAAATAAAATCCATTCTTTAATTGTTCCAAATTTTCAACAGTATAAACAGAGTTTTCATTTGCAATTCTTTTTTCCTCCAGTACTGCTCTGCCATCGGCACTATAAAGTGAGATCTGCAATTCACCTGTTCGGATGTGCTTTGTCGAAAATGCTATACTACTTACAAAAGGATTTTTAAAAAGTAAGACTTCATTATTATTTCCTTTTACATTTCGAATTGCAATGGAAGGAAATGTAACTTTCTTTCCATCAAAATCTGTCTGACTTAAACGATAATAGGATACACCTTCAAAAGGGTCATTGTCATGCGCCGAATAGGTATTACTGAAAGATGAATTTCCTGCACCGGTAATTTTTTCTATTTCTGCAAAATGTTTTCCATCCTTGCTTCGCTCTATAGTGAAATATTCATTATTGACTTCAGTAGCAGTTGACCATGTTAATTTTACTGCCCCGTCAACTTTGTCTGCTTCAAAATTTATCAATTCTACAGGCAAGGTTGTAACAATTCCTAGCGTGTCTATTCCGGATAGCGGACCATCGCCGGCTTTCCATTCTGTAACGCCGCAGATACTTATCAATGTCGAACTTCCTCCGCCGGCGGTACTTTTCTTGATTAAGCCTCCGGACATGATAAACACCACGGACCCGCAAGGAAGATCCAGTTTATTTCCATTCGTGAATTCTAAAATTCCATATACATATATGATCATTGGTCCGGAACAAGCAGTATAATCAACCTGACTATTTACGGTTACAGTATTACTGCTTTCAATCCTGATGGAATCACTGCAATTTGGCAGACGGTTCACTCCATTAAAACTCCAGGTTGATGCATTTGTCCAGTTAGAATTAGCGACCGAAACTCCAAGTGATGCATACGCCAAGTTTCCCATGCAAATGAGCATCAGGTTTATTAAAATCTGTTTATAAAACAAAGTATAAAGCGGCGCTGTAGAAAATCCAATTCTCTTTTTCATAGAACCAAAAATATATTGCGGTTGGAGAGATCAATAATTAAATTGGTAAAAAGACAGTATTAATTGGTGAAATCTCTAAAGAGAAAAAACGTACCGGGAAATATGGGTTTAAATGCATTCCGGCGAATAACCAGATAATTATTCGACTGAATTCGCAATACTGTCACCTTTATAATAAACCGTTGAAGTCGGTGTAGCAAAAGAAGCATTATTAGCTTTCATGATCTTCAGGATCTCGAAATTCACTTCTTCCTGCAAGGAAAGGAATTCATCCATGTCGGGAGAGAGGACAAAAAAAGCAACTGTAATATCGAACGAACTTGTACTGACTTGCTTGAATCGAACTGTTGGATTGGGTTCGATCAATGTAAAATTTCCCAGCATCTTTCTGATCTCCGTGGTTATCGCACGCATTTGAACCTCTGTTGTCTGATTTGAAAGAGCAATCGTAAAAGAAGAACGACGTGATGCTCTGTCTGTATCATTGATCAACTCCGCATCGGTCATTTTTTTATTGGGAACTATTACGATCATTCTGTCAACTGCACGGATCCGTGTTGACCTGAAACCAATCGATTCAACTTTCCCCTCTACATTTCCGACTTTTACTGTATCACCTACAACAAACGGTTTGTCGAGAAAAATAGTAAACGACCCCAACAAGTTTTCAAGCGTTTCTTTTGCAGCTAAAGCAAATGCCAATCCACCAATTCCTAATCCGGTAACAAGACTTACAATATCCAGATTGAAAACTACACCGATCAGAATCAAAAACCCAATTGCAGCTACGATCACTTTGATAGCTTCTTTTGCAAACGGTACAAGTTGATCATCTGATTTGGTTTCAGTTCGTCGGGCACGTGACAGAAAAATCATGCCTATAAAATCAATTGTCCTGACAGCGATCCAGATTATAGAGAAGATAAGTACGCCTTGAAATAATCTGAACAGTACAAGCCTTAATCCAAATTTGTGTTGAGGACCGATATGCCATTCAACAGGAAATGATAAACGATTAAATGCCATATAGACGATGAGTACCATTATAAAAAACTGTAATGGGCGATTCATCAGTCTTATAAAAGTTTCTACACCGACTGTCTTGCCATAGCGTTTGAAAATTTCGTACACAAATCGCGTCAGAATTCTTGTAAGAAATTTTTTAAGGATAATTCCGGCGAATAAGATCCCGAAAAACCACAGGTAAGTTTCAATCGTATTCCCAAGAAAAGTGTGATCCAATAAATTAATCTTACCCATCAAGTAATTATTTCAGTAGTTTTTTAATTGCAATTTCAAGAGCTGTTTTACTGATATTCACCTTTGAAGAATTAATATTTTGAACTTCTTCCAATGCAGCAGAAATACAAGAAGCAACATCTTTAAATATCGCTTCATCTGTGATTGGAACATTATCAGTCATCAGATATCTGAAAACTCTTGCCATTCCGCAGTTGGCAATAAAATCTGGTATAACACTTACTTCATAATCTGCATACTCAGCAATTGGTCCCATAAAGATCTCTTTGTCTGCAAAAGGGACATTCGCTCCGCATGAAATTACTTCCAATCCATTTTCAAGCAGCGACCTTACTTCTGCTTCATTGACAATCCGGGAAGCAGCAGCAGGAATAAAAATCTCCGCGCCCATTTCCCATACTTTCTTATTGATCTCTTCGAAAGGAATAATTGCTGACGAATTCAATTGGTTTCCGTTTCTTTCAAGGTAAAGCGAAGTGATCTCTTCAAAAGAAAAACCATTCTTATTCATAACACCCCCAAGGCGGTCGATTATCGCAACGACCTTTGCTCCCATTTGTGCCAGATAAAATCCGGCAGCAGCACCAACATTTCCCCAACCCTGAACTATTGCACGCTTACCCTTAATATCAATTCCATTCAATTTATAGTGCGCATAAACTGCATGTGCAACTCCATATCCGGTAATCATGTCGGCAACTGTGATCATCCGATTGATATCCGGAGAGTACACCGGACTGTCGAGTCTTTTTTTCACACCAACTTGCAATTGTCTGATAATTCTTTCCTTTTTTTCTTCTGAAACTTTCAAATGTGCTACAACAGTACCCTCCTGCGGGTGTTTCAGACCATATTTTTCTGTAATAGGAATTACATCGTGGATCTCATCCACGTTCAAGTCACCGCCGGTTCCATAATAGGATTTCAGCAAAGGCATGACGGCTTTGAACCATCTTTCCAGGACTCCTTTTTTCCGGGGATCTTGCGGATCGAAATTAATTCCAGACTTGGCACCACCTATTTCAGGACCACTTACAGAGAATTTTATCTCCATCGTTTTGGCCAAAGATTCAACTTCCCGCTTGTCAAGGCCTTTTCTCATTCTGGTACCTCCACCTGCAGAACCTCCACGAAGTGAATTGATTACTACCCACCCTTCCGCTTCAGTTTCGCTGTCCTTCCATTCAAAAACGATTTCCGGACGCTTTTCTTCAAACCTTTGAATCAATTCCCTGATTGATGTCACCTCTGCTGTAGTATTATTTTTCATACGTTTATTTGGAAGCGCAAACGTAAGGATTCCTGAGCAAATAACATGGTTAAAATCGACCGGATCTTTCTCAGAAAAACTACTCTGTCCTTCCCCTTTTTTGTCTGATCTCATTAAGAATTCTATTCCACGAGATTGAATTTATTCCGGAGAAAAAAAATATTTAATTATTTTTGGAATTAACGACAATCATATTGTAATTTTGAAACTAACCTTTTAATATTGCATACTGTCAAAACCAGACTCCCAGCCATGGCAACTAAAAAGAAAGCAACTAAGAAATCCAAAGTAAAAAAAGTAGCGAAAAAAGCTCCGGCTAAAAAAGCTGCTAAGAAAGCTACCAAAAAAGCTCCGGCTAAAAAGGCCGCTAAGAAAAAAGTAGCCGCTAAAAAGGCAGCTCCGGCTAAGAAAAAAGCTGCACCGGCTGCTAAGAAAAAAGCACCGGCTAAAAAAGCTCCTGCTAAGAAAGCAGCACCGGCAGCTAAAAAACCTGCTCCCGCTAAAAAAGAAGCTGCTCCGAAAAAAGTAGTTCCGGTAGCAAAAAATATTGAACCGAAAAAAGCTCAGGCAATTAAACCAAAAGCTATTATCATTGATGATGATGATGATGATGATTTATTAATCGTCGATATTGAAGAAATTGATCTTAAAGATGCTGACGTTGATGAAACTGATGATTCAGACGAAGTTGATGAAGTAGTATCTAAAGATGATGACGATGATGATGACATCAAACTTGATGACGATGCTCCGATTGGAGATTTCGAGGATGATGATGATGACTTTTAACTGAAACTTTTTTCCTTAGGTAATCAGGTCAAAGGTCAAGGGTCAAAGGTCAATTGGTGTACGACACTAAATAACCTTTGACCCTTTACCTTTGACCTCAAACGGGTCGCCTGAAAAAGTAACCTACTGCAGAAAAACAACCCCGCCACTAGAGTCTCGTTCGGCTCCGGTCACACTTTTCAGACAATTGATTTCATTTCTTATTCTCAACACTCCCAGAAAAGCAAAAATGATGGCCTCTTTGAAGTCGATAATGTCTTTAGGCGGAATGACAATTTTCAGATTGCATTTATCTTCTATGCATTCCAATAAAAACTTATTCAGTGTTCCACCACCCGTGATCAGCATTTTTGCATCCGAGATATCTTGACCAAGAACTTCGCTGATCTGAATTGCAATATGTTTACAAAAGGTATTCAATCTGTCTTCAAGACTGATCTCGTATCTTGCCAATACCGGAAAAACTTCTCTGTCAATATCCTCCCGCCCAAGTGATTTTGGAAATGGTTGTTTATAGAAATTGATCTGATTCAATTCCTCAAGTAGCGCTTTATTTAATTTTCCGGTTCGCGCAATTTCGCCGTCTTCATCATATACCAGTTCACGCTCCCCAACAAGTTCATTCAACACAATATTACAGGCACAGATGTCAAAAGCAATTCGTTCATTATTTTTTTCAAATGAAATATTAGCAATGCCACCCAGATTCAGACAATAATCCATCTGAGAAAAAAGTAGTTTGTCGCCTATTGGTACCAATGGCGCTCCTTGTCCGCCTAGTGCCACATCTCCTTTTCTGAAATCACAGACAACAGTTTTACCGGTTACATTTTTAATTGCCTGACCGGAACCTATCTGAACAGTGATTCCTTTCTGAGGTTGATGAAAAATGGTGTGACCATGTGATGAGATAAAATCAACTTCAAGATTTCTTTCATCTATAAAATCTTTGACCAACCCGCCAAGGTAAGTCCCAAATTCTTCGTCAAGAGCATTGAGTTCTTCCGGCGACAGGAACTGCGCAGTCTTTAACTTTTCTTTCCACTGATTACTATAAGGAATAGTTTTCCCAAAATGGAATTGAAATTTCCAGTTGAATTCATGTAAAAAAGTGCAATATGCAAGATCGACCCCATCGAGGGAAGTGCCGGACATTATTCCGACCACATTGTATTTAGAGAGTGTCATTGCGGCGAAGATATTGAGATTGTTTAATTCTCCACAGAAAAGGTATTTGATAAAATTTCAACAATTGTCTAAATCTATTGTTAATGAGCTACTTGTCATGGTGTAATAGGTTTGTGAATAACGTCGAAAACGAGTAGGTTTGTCGTCCTCAATTAAAATCTCACAATCTCCACAAATCCGCTCTAAATAGCGGAATAATCAAGTTAATTATGAATTTCGAACTAAGCGAAGAACATTTAATGATCCGTCAGGCTGCACGTGATTTTGCACAGAATGAACTAAAACCCGGTGTAATTGAACGCGACGAACATCAAAAATTCCCTGCAGAGCAGATCAA